>DAIOUO010000050.1:0-7515 GCA_036759485.1 Geminicoccaceae bacterium
AGCGCGGGCCGCGAGGCCCGCGAGGTCCGCCGAAGCCGCCGCCCGGCCCGCCCCGGTCACCGTAGCCGCCGCGCGGCCCGCCGTAGCCGCCGCCCGCGCCGGGCCCACCGGGCCGCGGGCCGCGGGGAACGCGCGGGCCACCGCCCGGCCCGCCGGGCCCACCGCGCTCCTCGGCGAGACGGACGGCGATGCTGCGGCCGTTCATCTGGTAGCCGTCGAGCTCGCGAATCGCGGTCTCGGCCTGCTCGGGCGTGCCCATCTCGATGAAGCCGAAGCCACGCGACTTGCCGGTCTCCCGATCGGTCGCGATCTTGGCGTAGACGACATCGCCGTGGGCGCTGAACAGGGTGGTCAGCTGCTCGACGGTGGTGGTGAAGGGGAAGTTGGCGACGAAGAGCTTGCGTGACATCGACTGGGTCCAGGGCACGTTGACGACGGTGGAAGACAGAGGACCCGAAACGAATCGATCCGGTCCGAAAGATCCACGATTTCCCTGATATCGTGGTCAGGACGTGCCCCGAGGATGGGCGAAGCGACGAACTCGCGCACCGGACCGCAGCAGGCCATCACGCCGACGTTCGAAGCAGGGAGGCGGTGGGAGGAGACGTCTCGATCCCCTACGGGCTCTGGCTTCCGGCCGAATTATAAGCGAGCGGCCCGGTCCGGGCGAGGGAAAAATCCAATGGCGGCTCAGCGGGCCGCAGCGCGGGCCCGCTGGCGGGCGCGGACCGCCGCGCCGAACGCGGCGAAGAGCCGGCGCGAGACCGGGTCCTCGAGCACCCGCCATTCGGGATGCCACTGCACGCCGAGGGCGAAGGCCGCGGCGTTCTCCACGCTCACCGCCTCGATCGTGCCGTCCTCCGCCACGGCCTCGACCGCGAGCCCGGGCGCCAACCGATCGATGCCCTGGCCGTGCAGCGAGTTGACGAACACCGTCTCGGCGCCGTCGAGCAACCGCTGGAGCAGCCCGCCCGGCCGGAGCCGGACGGCGTGTCGCGGCTCGTAGCGCTCGGCCCAGGGCCGGCTCTTGTCGGAGCGGTGGTCGGCGCGACCCGGCACCTCGTGAAGATGCTGGTGCAGGCTGCCGCCGAGCGCGACGTTGAGCTCCTGGATGCCGCGGCAGATGGCGAGGAAGGGCACACCGAGCGCGATCGCGCGCCGCATCAGCGGCAGGGTGGTGGCGTCGCGCCGCGGATCGGCGAGGTTGCCCGGCCGTGGCGGTGGCCCGCCATAGTGGCTCGGGCACACGTTGGAGGGGCTGCCGGTGAAGAGGAGGCCGTCGAGCCTCGCGAGGAGCGCGTCGAGTGCGCCGACCTCGCCGAGCGCCGGCACGATCAGCGGCAGCGCCCCGGCGCCGAGCCGGACCGCCTCGACATAGCGGTCGACGACGGAATGATAGGGGGCGTTCTCACCCTGCTTGAGGCAGGCCGAGACGCCCACGACCGGCGGCTCGGCTTCGGGCCCGCGCGGCTCCGGCCGCGCGGCGGGGGGTGGATCGAGGAGCGCGCCGCCGGTGAGGTCCATGGCGCTCAGCCCGCCTCGCCGGCCCCGTCGGGGGCCGAGGCGATGGGGATCTTGCGTGGCCGCATGGCCTCCGGGACGACCCGCTCGAGACGGATGTCGAGAAGACCCTTCTTGAGGCTCGCCCCGACCACCCGGACATGGTCGGCGAGCTGGAAGCGATGCTCGAAGGCGCGCTGGGCGATGCCGCGGTGGAGATATTCGACGTCCTTCTCGGGCTCGCGGATCTGCCCCTTCACCGTCAGGAGGTTGTCGTGGACCGTGATGTCCAGGTCCTCCTCGCCGAAGCCGGCCACCGCCATGGTGATGCGGTAGTGGTCGGGCCCCTGTTTGACGATGTTGTAGGGCGGATAGGAGGTGTCGCGCTGCGCTTCGCGCAACGCCGCCTCGAAGAGCTTGTCCAGCCGCTCGAACCCGATGGTCGAGCGGAACAAAGGCGAGAGATCCAGGCTGCGCATGCTCATCGTCCTCGTTCGAGCGACCGGGCCGGCCCGCGCCTCGCGAGGACGGCGCGGCGGGCCCCTTCCGAGCGGCGGGCCCGAACGGCACCCGCCGGCGATCGATGTGGGCAGGCGGCGCGGGCGGTCAAGGCCGTCCGCCCGCGGCTGCGAACCGCTCGGCCCCGAGCCGCCGCCAGAGGAGGGCGAGCGCGGCGCCGCGCGCCGCGAGGAAGCCCAGGAAGGCGAGCCACAGACCCGTGTTGCCGAAGCCCGCCTGCAACGGGAGCAGGAGGAGGAAGAGGGCGAGGGCGAGCGCCATGGAATCGCGCAGTTCGCGGGCGCGGGCAGCGCCGAAGAAGACGCCGTCGAAGAGGAAGGCCCAGACCGAAACGAGCGGCAGCAGTCCCGCCAAGACGAGCTGCCGGCCGGCCGCCGCGCGGACCTCCTCGAGGTCGGTGAGCAGACGGACGAGCCCGTCGCCCAGGAGCAGGAAGGCTATGGTCATCGTCACCGCGACGAAGACTCCGTTGCCGAGACCGGCTGCGACCGCGGCTCGCACAGCCGCCGGGTCGCGCGCGCCGACCGCCTTGCCGATCAGGGCCTCGGTGGCGTGGGCGAACCCGTCGAGACCGTAGGCCGAGAGTGTAAAGAATGTCTTGAGCACGGCGTTGGCGGCGAGCACGAGCTGCCCCTGGCGGCTGCTGGCGGCGGCGAAGGTCAAGAAGGCGGCCTCGAGGAGGAGGCTGCGCAGGAACAGGTCGCGGTTGATGCGGAACAGGGCCGCGACCCGTGCCCGGTCGAGCAGGCGTGCGACGCTCGGACGACCGGCGCCCGAGCGGTGGAACAGCGGCAGGAGGAGCGGTCGGAGGAGTGCCGCCGCGAGGAGCTCGGCGAGCACGCTGGCGATCGCCGCGCCGCGCACACCGAGGCCGAACCCGGCCACGAGCAGCACGGTCAGCGCGGCGTTCGACAGATTCGTGACGATCGCGAGCAGGAGCGGGCGGCGGGCGTCCTGCGAGCCGAGGCACCATCCGACGCCGGCGAAACCGGCGAGGACGGCGGGCGCGCCGAGCAGGCGGATCGCGACGTAGTCGCGCAGCGGGCCCGCGACCTCGGGCTCCGGTCGCAGGAGCGCCTCGGCCGCCAGGACGAGGAGGGGCGAGGCGGCGGCGAGCAGGAGGCCCGCGAGGAGGGCGAGGCCGAGGGAGCGGGCGAGGACGGCCGCCGCCTCGTCCGGGTCGCGCGCGCCCACGGCCCGCGCGGCGAGTGCGGTCGTACCGGTACGCAGGAAGCCGAGGAGGAAGTAGACGGCGCTCACGAGATTGGCGCCGAGGCCCACGGCGGCGAGCTCGGCGGTGGTGCCGAAGCGACCGATCGCCGCGAGATCCACCATGCCGAGGAGTGGCACCGAGAGGTTGGAAAGGATCAGCGGCCAGGCGAGCGCCCAATTGGCGCGCGCGGGGCTCACGCGCGGCGGGCCGCGGCGGCGGCGCGGCTTCCCGGACCGCGCCCGGTCGCTAAGATGGGCTCGGGTACCTCGGGAGGCTCCGCACCGTGCTGCGCTACGTGGTCCATCGCCTGCTCGTGATGGTACCGACGCTGCTCGCCATCAGCCTGATCACCTTCGTGATCATCCAGCTGCCGCCGGGCGACTTCCTCTCCGCCCAGCTCGCGGAACTGCAGGCCCAGGGCGAGACCCTGCAGCAAGAGAAGATCGAGCATCTGCGCACGCTCTATGGCCTCGACCAGCCGATGTGGATCCAGTATCTGCGTTGGCTGTGGGGTCTTCTGCACGGTGATCTCGGCTGGTCTTTCGAATACGATCGACCGGTTACCGAGGTCATCGGCGACCGGATCTTTCTCACTTTCGTGGTGTCGTTCGCCACGGTGCTGTTCACCTGGGCGATCGCATTTCCGATCGGCATCTACAGCGCGACCCACCAGTACAGCTGGGGCGATCACGGGCTGACCTTCCTGGGCTTTCTCGGGCTCGCGACGCCGAACTTCCTGCTCGCCCTGGTCCTCCTCTACTTCACCAACGTCTGGTTCGGCACCTCCATCGGTGGGCTCGTCGATCCGCAATATCTCGACCAGCCGATGAGCTTCGCCAAGTTCCTCTCGGTGCTCGAGCATCTGTGGATCCCGGTGGTCATCATCGGCACCTCCGGGACCGCCGCGATGATCCGCCGGCTGCGCGCCAACCTCTTGGACGAGCTGCAGAAGCCCTATGTGGTCACGGCCCGCGCCAAGGGCTGCCCGCCGGGTCGCGCCCTCGTCAAGTATCCGTTGCGGATGGCGCTCAACCCGTTCATTGCCGACATCGGCAGCCTCCTGCCCGAGTTCATCTCGGGCTCGGCCCTGGTGTCGGTGGTCCTGTCGCTGCCGACCACCGGCCCGGTCCTGGTACGGGCGCTTCAGACCCAGGACATGTACCTCGCGGGCTCGTTCCTGATGCTCGAGTCGTTCCTGGTCGTCCTGGGAGTGCTCATCTCCGATCTGCTGCTCGCCTGGCTCGACCCGCGGATCCGCTTCGGCGCGGGCCAGGCGCGATGAGCGACGTCCGCGCGCGGGAGCAGCCGTCGGCCGTCGAGCACTGGGTCGATCCGGCGCCGTTCGATCCCGAGGAAGGCGAGCGGACGCTCACACCCGAACAGCAGCGCTTCTACACGGCCTCGCAGTGGCGGCTGATGTGGTGGCGCTTCCGGCGGCACCGGCTGGCCGTGGTCTCGGCGTTGTTCCTGGCCGTGCTCTATCTGAGCACGCTCGTCACCGAGTTCCTCGCCCCCTACGGTCCGCACACCCGCAACCCGCAGTTCATCAACGCACCGCCGCAGCGGCTCCACCTGTTCCACGAGGGGCGGTTCGTCGGGCCCTTCGTCTACGGCTACAGCTACCGTCTCGACCGGGCGACGCTGCGCCGCGAGTACGCTCCCGACCCGGCCAAGATCCAACCCTTGAGGTTCTTCTGCCGGGGCGAGCCCTACCGCCTGCTCGGCCTGATCCCGGGGGATGTGCATCTGGTCTGCCCGGCCGAGCGCGGCACGCTCTTCCTCTTGGGTACCGACCGGCTCGGGCGCGACCTGCTCTCCCGCATCCTCTACGGCGCCCGCGTCTCGCTCACCGTGGGGCTCGTCGGGATCACGGTGAGCTTCGTCCTCGGCATCACGCTCGGCGGGATCTCGGGCTATTACGGTGGCTGGATCGACAATCTCATTCAGCGGCTGATCGAGGTTATCCGCAGCTTTCCGACGATCCCGCTCTGGCTTTCCTTGTCGGCCGCCATGCCGGTGCACTGGGATCCGCTCTGGGTCTATTTGGGGATCACGGTGATCCTCGGGCTGATCGACTGGACGGGGCTGGCTCGGGCGGTGCGCTCGAAAGTGCTGGCACTGCGCGAAGAGGAGTTTGCCCAGGCGGCCCGGCTCATGGGGGCGCGGCCGGCACGGATCATCGGCCGGCATCTGGTGCCCTCCTTCATGAGTCATCTGATCGCTTCGGCCACGCTCTCCATCCCCGGGATGATCCTGGGCGAGACCGCGCTTTCCTTCCTCGGGCTCGGCGTGCGGGCTCCCATGGTGAGCTGGGGCGTGCTCCTGAACGATGCCCAGAACGTCAACGTGGTGGCGCTCTATCCCTGGCTGCTCCTGCCGGTCGTGCCGGTGATCCTGGTCGTGCTCGCCTTCAATTTCCTGGGCGACGGGCTGCGCGATGCGGCCGATCCCTACAGCGCCCGCTGACCGGCGGCGGCCTCGGCCACGAGCCGGGCGAAGATGGCCTCGAGCGCGCGGGCGAAGCGGCCAGCGTCGAAGAGTGGACCCCGCTCGACCGCGTCGATCACGCGGGCACGCAGGGCGGCGAGGGCACTCGCATCGCGCAGGAGGCGGACCGCCGTGGCGAGGTAGGCTTCGGGACGCTCCGCCACGAGCTCGCCGAGGCCGAGGACGGCATTGAAGCTCGCACCGACCCGACCATAGGCCTGCACTCCCCGCAAGGTGAGCAAGGGTAGTCCCGCGAGGAGCGCGTCCATCGCGGAGGTGGCACCCCCGAAGGGCAGGGTGTCGAGGTAGAGGGCGGCCAGACGCTGACGCGCGAGATGGCGCGATCGGTCGGCGAGGCGGGGGGCGAAGACGAGGCGATGCCCCGCGACACCGCGTAGGGCCGCAGCGGCCCGCAGGGCCTCGAGGGGCCGATCGGCGGGGCCCGCGGAGAGCCAGAGCGTGGCGGTCGGGACCTCGCGCAGGATCGCGCACCAGAGGTCGAGCGTGGCGGTGTCGATCTTGAGCGGGTTGTTGAAGGCGCAGAGTACCGGGCCGTCCGGCGGTAGGCCGCAGGCGTCGCGCGACGGCGTCTCGGCTGCGATCGGCTGGCGGTAGCCGGGCTGGAAGGCGTCGGGCAGGCGAAGGAGCGGCCCGTGCAGACGCTGCGGGTGGTCCTCGGGCACCATGGTGCGGTCGACCAAGGTGGCCTCGAGGAAGGGGGCCGGCATGCCCGAGAGGTGCATGATCCAGTGCAGCTGGACCGGAGCGGGACGGAGGGCCAGGACACCGGGGCGGCCGCCGGCCAGATAGCCGCCGAGGTCGACCAAGAGGTGCAGCCGGTCGGCGGCGATGCGGGCGGCCATCGCTCGATCGTCGAGGCCCGCGAGTTCGCGGCTGTGGTCCGCGGCTCGGCGCAGCCGCTCCGGGTAGGGCGGCGGATCGCGGCTTCGGTCCATGCTCGAATAGAGGAAAGTCTCGAAGCGGTCGCGGTCGAAGGCCTCGAGGATCGGAGCGAGGAGGTGGCCCGTGGGGTGCTCGCCGAGGTTGGGCGAGAGCCAGCCGATGCGGAGCCGACCGGTGGTTTCCGGCAGGGGAGGCCGGGGCCGCGGTCGCGGATCGATTCGCCGGGCCAACAGGCGGAGGAAACGCCAGCGCCGCTCGTCGGAGCAGCCCGTGAACTGGAGGAGAAAGGCCAGTCGCATGCCGAGGGTCGGGTCGAGCTCGCGGGCTAGACGGTCGAGCTCGGCCGGATCGTCGAGGCGGTCGTGGAGCTCGCGCACGACCGGCTCGCGGGTCTCGAGCCGGCCGAGCTGGCCGGCGAGGGAGAGGGTCGCCGCGAGCCATCCGTCGACTGCGGAGCCGGTCCGCAACGGTCGGGCGGCGGCGAGCTCGTCGAACGCCTCTTCGGGGCGGCCCGCGCCTTGAAGAGCGCTCGCGAGGGTGGTCCTCGCCTCGAGGTCGCGGGGATCGGCCGCGACGGCGCGCCGGGCGCTCGCGACGGCCACCTCGAAGCGGCCGGCGGCGATCTCGACCGCTGCCCGCTCGAGCCAGGTGGGCGCATGCTCGGGCCGAAGCTCGAGGGAGGCCGTGTAGGCGGCGATCGCTTCCTGCCAGCGGCCCTGGGCCCGTCTGAGGCGGCCGAGCTCCTCGAGCGCGGGAGCATCGCGGGCGAGCGCGAGCCGGCCGGCCAGGACGGCCTGGGCGGCATCGAGCTCGCCCCGGCGGCGGAGGACCTTGGCGAGGAAGAGCGCGGCCTCGGGATCGGTCGGGCAGTGGGCGAGGACGATGCGGTAGAG
>DAIOUO010000050.1:7525-14433 GCA_036759485.1 Geminicoccaceae bacterium
GTCGAGGGCACCGCGATTGTGCTCGGCGACGGCCCGCTCCATCAGCACGAGCCGGGCCCGGGCCAGTCCCTCGCGGGCCCGGGCGAGATCGGGCCCGAGGCGCAGGGCCTCGGCGAAGGCGGCGAGGGCGGCCGCGGCATCCCCGCGCAAGAGCAGCAGGTCGGCGAGATTGGCGTGGACCACGGGATCGGCGGGGGCGAGCTCGAGCGCCCGGCGGAAGGCGGCCTCGGCCTCCTCGCGGCGGCCGAGGGCGAGGAGCGCGAGGCCGCTCGTGTTCCACGCGCGGTGATCCTCGGGGGCCGCGTCCAGGGCGCGTAGGGCGAGCTCGAGCGCGCGGTCGAGGTCGCCCCGGCGAAGGGCGCAGGCGGCCAGGAGGTTGAGCGCGAGGAGATCGTCCGCCGCTCGGCGGAGGAGGGACAGGGCCGCGACTTCCGCCTCGGCCAGGCGGCCGGCGTTGAAGAGCGCGAGGGCGTCCGCTGGGGTCGCCGGCGCGCGGGAAGGAGGCTCGATCTCGGACATTCTCGCGCGGCGGGAGAATGCCGCGCCCTATTGCGAACGCGCAAGTCGAGAGCGCGGATCAATCGGGCGCGAGCCTGCGGAGCAGCGCGTCGAGCTGGTCCAGGCTCGAATAGCGGATGCTGAGGCGGCCGCCTTTGGCAGAAGGCTGAATGGCGACGGGGAGGCCGAGGCGGGCCGAGATCCGTTCCTCGAAGGCGACGAGGTCCGGGTCCCGACGGCGACCGCCGCGTGGCTGGGCGCGCGGCCGGGCGCTGCTGCGCACGAGGGCTTCGGTCTCGCGGACGGAGAGGTCGCGGCGGATCACCTCGGTGACCAGGGCTGCGGGGTCGGCGGCGCCCAAGAGAGCCCGGGCGTGTCCGGCGGTGATTCGGCCCGCCTCCAGGAGGGCCGCGACCGGCTCGGGCAGCGCCAAGAGGCGCAAGGTGTTGGCGACGTGGCTGCGGCTCTTGCCGACGAGCTCGCCGATCGCCTCCTGATCGTGGCCGAACTCGTCCATCAGGCGACGATAGGCGCGGGCCTCCTCGAGCGGCCCGAGATCGGCCCGCTGGAGGTTCTCGACCAGGGCGAGCTCGAGGACGGCGCGATCGTCGAGCTCGCGGACGATGACCGGGAGCTCGTGGAGCCCGGCGCGCTGGGCGGCGCGCCAACGGCGCTCGCCGGCGACGATCTCGTAGCCGGGGGCGCCGGCCGGTGCGGGGCGGACCAGGAGCGGTTGCAGCACGCCCTTTTCGCGCAGCGAGCGGGCGAGAGCTTCGATCTCCTCCTCGTCGAAGTTCCGGCGAGGCTGGAAAGGCGAGGGCCGGAGGAACTCGATAGGGACGGTCTCGGTCGGATGCGGCCGATCGCTGGTGGGGCCGAGCAGGTCGCGCTCGCCGCCGAGGAGCGCGGCGAGCCCCATGCCGAGGCTCCGCCGCCGCCCACCGCCCTGCTCTTCCTCGGCCATCGCGAGGAGCCTCAGGCCGCTCGGGCCGGCTCGGGTGCCCGGCGCAGGAGCTCGCCCGCGAGCTTGGCATAGGCCTTCGAGCCCGGACAGGCGAGGTCGTAGAGGAGCACGGGCAGGCCGTGGCTCGGTGCCTCGGAGACCCGGACGTTGCGCGGGATCACGGTCTCGAACACGCGCTCGCCCAAGAAGCTGCGGACGTCGGTCTCGACCTGGCCCGAGAGGTTGTTGCGCCGGTCGAACATGGTGAGAACGACGCCCTCGATCTGGAGGAGCGGATTGTAGCTCCGGCGAACCCGCTCGATCGTCCGCAAGAGCAGGCTCAGGCCCTCGAGCGCGAAGAACTCGCACTGGAGCGGCACGAGAACGGCATGCGCGGCGACCAGCGCGTTGACCGTGAGCAGCCCCAGGGAGGGCGGGCAGTCGACGAGGGTCAGCTCGAAGCCGCCGGCGAGCGCGGCGACGGCGTCTTTGAGGCGGTAGACGCGGCGCGGGTCGGCAACGAGCTCGACCTCGGCGGCGGAGAGATCGACCGTCGCCGGGACGATCGAGAGGTTCGGCACGCGGGTGGGCAAGATGGCATCGGTAATCGGCGCGCGGCCGAGCAGGACCTCGTAGCTCGTGACGCGGCGGGCGGCGCGCTCGATGCCGAGACCCGTGGAGGCGTTGCCCTGCGGGTCGAGGTCGAGGATCAGGGTTCGCCGCCCGGTGGCGGCGATGGCCGTGCCGAGATTGATGGCGGTCGTCGTCTTGCCGACGCCGCCTTTCTGGTTGGCGATCGCGACGATCCGCTCACGGGGCATGGTGCTCGTCCGGCTCGGTCCCGAGGGGGCTCGCCCGCTCGATTTCGAGGACACGGCCCTCGGTCGAGGCGAGGCTCGGGTGGAGATGCGCCGTGATCTTCCAGGAGCCTCGGGCCCGGGTCAACTCGCTCTCGAGCTCGCGCCCCTTGAGGAAGAGGAACCGCGTCCGTTCGTCGGCGAAGCGGGCTGCCAAGGGGAGGAGGCGCTCGAGTGGGGCGAGGGCGCGGGCGGTCACGACGTCGGCGGGCGGGAGCCGGACGTCCTCGGCTCGTGCGGCGTGAACGGTGAGCCCCGCGAGGCCGAGGCTGCCCTTGCAGTGGAGGAGGAAGGCGGCCTTGCGCCGGTCGCTCTCGACGAGGTGAACCTCGGAAACGCCGAGGATGGCGAGGATCAGGCCGGGTAACCCGGCACCGCTGCCGAGGTCGACGAGGCGCCGGGTACCGGGCGGCAGGAAGCGGAGGAGCTGGGCCGAATCGAGGATGTGGCGGCGCCAGGGATCGTCGAGGGTCGAGGCGCCGACGAGGTTGATACGGGCCTGCCAGCGACGAAGCTCGGCGAGCCAGAGCTCGAGCCGGTCGAGCGTTTCACGTGAAACGGGGACGAGCCGGGCGAAGGCGACGGGATCGAGCGGTGTGGACGGCGTCATGCGGCCCGGCGCGCATGGCGCCAGAGGAGGGCGAGCGCGGCCGGCGTGATCCCGGGCACGCGGCAGGCCGCGCCGAGCGTGGCGGGGCGCGTGCGCGCGAGCTTCTCGCGGAGCTCGAGGCTCAGCCCGTCGAGACTGCGATAGTCGAGATCGCGCGGCAGGGCGAGGCTCTCGTCACGCCGGAACGCCTCGATCTCCACATCGAGGCGGCGCAGATAGGGCGCGTAACGGGCGTCGATCTCGATCTGCTCGGCGACCTCCACCGGGACGTCGACGAGCTCGGGCCAGATGCCCGCGAGGCGGCGGAGATCGACATCCGGCAGGGCGAGGAGCTCGCGGCCGCTCCGTCTGCGGCCGTCGCGGTTGACCTCGATCCCGAGCGCGGCCGCCTCGTCGGGGGTGAGCGAAAGCTCCTGCAGCCTCGCCTCGACCTCGCGGATCAGCGCTTCCTTGCGGGCGAAGCGGGCGGCTCGAGCCGGGCCGACGCAACCGATCGCCACGCCGAGCGGGGTGAGCCGTCGGTCGGCATTGTCGGCCCGGAGGAGGAGGCGATACTCGGACCGGGAGGTGAACATCCGGTAGGGCTCGCTGGCGCCCTGCGTCACGAGATCGTCGACCATGACGCCGATCATGGCGCGGGCCCGGTCGAGGACCAGGCCGTCGCGTCCACCGGCGGCGAGCGCGGCGTTGATTCCGGCGAGCAGGCCCTGGGCTGCCGCCTCCTCGTAGCCCGTGGTGCCGTTGATCTGGCCGGCCAAGAAGAGCCCCGGGAGCCGCTCGAGCTCCAGCGTGGGCCGCAGCTGGCGCGGGTCGACGTGATCGTACTCGATCGCGTAGCCGGGGCGGACGATCTCCGCCCGCTCGAGGCCCGGGATCGTGGCGAGCAGCGCCCGCTGGAGCTCCTCGGGCAGCGCCGTCGAGATGCCGTTCGGGTAGAGGAGGGGATCGTCGAGCCCCTCGGGCTCGAGGAAGATCTGGTGCCGCGCGCGATCCGGGAAGCGGACCACCTTGTCCTCGAGGGAGGGACAGTAGCGCACGCCCACCGCCCGGATCTGGCCGTTGTGGATCGGCGCCTCGTGCAGATGCTCGTGGATGAGCCGATGCGTCCGGTCGGTCGTCCAGGTGATCCAGCAGGGGACCTGGGGCCGCTCGATCCGGTCGGTGAGGAAAGAGAAGGGGCGCGGCGGCTCGTCGCCGAGCTGCGGCTCGAGGCCGGCGAGATCGACGCTCGCACGAGCGAGGCGGGGCGGCGTGCCTGTCTTGAGGCGCCCCAGGTCGAGGCCGTGCCGCAACAGGCTCGCCGACATCCGCCGGGCGGCGGGCTCGCCGAACCGGCCCGCTGGCCAGCGCCGCGCACCGAGATGGATCTCGCCGCGGAGGAAGGTTCCGGTCGCGAGGACCACGGCCGCCGCCCGGAGGCGCTCACCGGCGGCGGTTTCGACACCGCGGCACCGGCCCTCCTCCACCAAGAGCTCGGCCGCCTCGCCCTCGAGGACCTCGAGGCCGGGCTGTTCCGCGAGGAGCGCGCGAACGGCCTCGGCGTAGAGGCGGCGGTCGGCCTGGGCCCGCGGCCCGCGCGCCGCCGCGCCCTTGCCGGCCGCGAGCACGCGGAACTGGATGCCGGCGGCGTCGATCGCCCGCCCCATGAGCCCGTCGAGGGCGTCGATCTCGCGGACGAGCTGGCCCCGGCCGAGCCCACCGATGGCCGGGTTGCAGGACATGGCGCCGATCGTGGAGGCGCTCTGCGTCAAGAGCAGGGTACGGGCTCCGAGACGCGCCGCCGCGGCCGCGGCCTCGGTTCCCGCATGGCCACCCCCGACCACGAGAACGTCGACCTTTCGCACGGCAGGGGTTCTGCAGAGGGCGCCGGGGGGCGTCAAGCGCCGGGACCGCCGGCGGTCGCCGTGCTAGAGCCGGGATGAGCGGGGCCGACGGGACGGCGGGATGGTCGAGATCGCGGGCATCGTGTTCGAGGTCGCTGGTCTGCTCGCCCTGGTGGCGTTGTTGCCCCCGGCGGCGCGAGCGCTGCGTTTGCCCGCCACGGTCCTGCTCGCTGCGCTGGGCTGCGCGCTGGCGGTGGCCACCAGCCTCGCGCTGCCCGGTGGCGAACTCCTGCCGGACCCGCTGCTCGATTTCCTGCGCGGCTTCGGCGAGCTGTCGATCACCTCCGAGCTGTTCCTCTGGGTCTTCCTGCCGATCCTGCTCTTCGAAACGGCACTCGCGCTCGACGGCAGGGAGCTGCTCGAGGAGCTCGGGCCCGTGCTCGTCCTCGCGGTGCTGGCCGTGCTCGTGTGCACAATCGCGGCCGGTCTCGCGGTCTGGTGGACGACCGGCCAGGCGCTCGCGGCCTGTCTCCTCCTCGCCGCGATCGTCGCCACGACCGATCCGAGCGCCGTCGTGTCGATCTTCCGCGAGGTCGGCGCCCCGCGTCGCCTCACCACGCTCGTCGAGGGCGAGAGCCTGTTGAACGACGCCGCGGCGATCGCCCTCTTCGGGCTCGTGCTCGCGGCCGTCCTGCGGCCCGCCCGGTTCCACGCCACCGAGGCGGCGCTCGCCTTCCTGTCGAGCTTCCTCGGCGGTGCTGCAGCCGGCGCGATCCTCGGTCGGCTCGCGGCGGCCGTGATCGGACGGCTGGACCGGGGCGGGCCGGCGGAGGTCACGGCGAGCCTCGCCCTCGCCTACCTCGCGTATGCGGTGAGCGACCTGTACCTCGAGGTCTCGGGTGTGGTCGCGACCGTGGTCGCGGGGCTGGTGTTCGGCACGACGGTCCGCGGTCGGCTGGCGGGCCCGGAATGGGAGCGGATGCGGGCGATCTGGGCCCAGCTCGGTTTCTGGGCGAGCTCGCTCGTGTTCGTCTTGGCCGCGGCGATCGTCCCGAGCACCCGCGCCGCGGCCCGGCCGGTCGATCTCCTGGGCCGCGGCGCTCTGATCTTGGGCGCCCTCCTGGCGCGGTTCGCGGTTCTCTACGGGGTGATGCCGCTCGTGACGCGCCTCAGTGGGCGCACCCCGATCGACCGCCGCTACAGCCTCGTGATCCTCTGGGGTGGGCTCCGCGGTGCGGTGACGCTGGCGCTCGCGCTCTCCGTGACGGAGAACCCACGCGTGCCGAAGGAGGTCCAGCACCTCGTGTCGGTTCTGGCGACCGGATTCGTGCTGTTCACCCTCCTGGTCCAGGCGACCACGCTGAGGCCCCTCCTGCGCCGGCTCGGGCTCGACCGGCTCGGCCCGGTCGAGCGGGTCCTGCGCGAGCGGGTCCTCGAGCTGAGCAGGGCGGAACTGCGCGATCGCCTGTCGGCCGCGGCGATCCGGCACGGCCTCGCGCTCGACGCGATGCCGCTGCTCGCACCACCGGCGCCCTCGCCACCGTCGGGGGCGGCGGCGGGCCGGGACGTCTCGCGCGAGCAGCTGGTGGCGGCACTCGCCACGGTCACCGGGCGGGAGAGCGAGCTCTATGTCGGCGAGCTGGCCGAGCGCATGATCGCACGCTCGACCGGGGCCCTGTTGGTTCGCCGAGCGGACGCGCTCCTCGACGCGCTGCGGCAAGAAGGCGTACACGGCTACCGGCATGCCGCCCGGCGGCAGGACGAGCTCGATACCGCGACGCGCCTCGCCGCTTGGCTCCACGTGCGCCTGGGGTCGACTCGGCTCCTCGCCCGCCAGCTCGGCCTGCGGCTCGAGAAGCTCCTGGTCCGCCGCCGGGTTCTCGAAGAGTTGCTCGGCTTCACGCGCAACCGGATCCGGCGCCTGTTCGGCGAGCGGATCGCCGCGACGACGGAGCAGGTGCTGGAAGAGCGGCTCGAGGGGGTGGAGCGGCAGCTCGACGCCCTCCGGCTACAGTTTCCGAAGCACTGGGAGGCGGCGGCCGGGCGCTACCTCGCCCGGGTGGCTCTGCGCCTCGAGGAAGAGGACTACGAGCGGCTGCACGGCGAGCGGCTGCTGTCGCCGGAGCTTTTCCGTCATCTCCAGGCCGATCTGCGCGCCCGCCGACGGGCTCTCGAGC
>DAIOUO010000051.1:0-14351 GCA_036759485.1 Geminicoccaceae bacterium
TCCTGGCCGAGCTCGGCGTCGAGGACGTCGCGACCGTGGTCTCGGGCCTGCCGATGGTCCGGATGCCCTTCGAGTTCCAGAAAGCGATCGTCGAGCAGGGCCTGGGCGCCCTGCGCGAGCCCGGCACGATGCTCCAGTACAGCTATTCCCCCGTGCCGCCGATCCCCGCGCGCAGACTCGGCATCCGTGCCGAGCTCGTCCGCTACGTGCTGCGCAACCTGCCGCCGGCGACCGTCTGGCGCTATCGGCGCGTGAACCGCTGAGCGGTCGGCGTCTACCGAGCGGCTGCGGCACGCCGTACCGTACCCTCGCTCGCAACCCTGCTATGCGTCGATCGCCGAGGCTGATATAGCCGGGCGCGGGTCGCGGCGAACGCGGCGAGCCCGAGCCGAGGGAGGCGGGTGCATGGAAGGGGTCCCCACCGATCGGATTCGCGTCGCGCCGGGCGCGGCGACGGACCGTTCGGCGGCGCAGGATCCGCGGAGCGGACGATGAGCGACACCGCTCTCGACACTTTCCCCAAGCTCCTCCTCCACAACGCCGCCCGTTGGCCCGACCGGCCGGCCATGCGGGAGAAGGAGTTCGGCATCTGGAACGTCTACGGCTGGGCCGACTGTCGCGACCGGGTGCGCGAGATCGCTCTCGGCCTCGCCGCCCTCGGCATCCGCCGCGGCGAGGTGGTGGCCCTGCTCGGTCGCAACCGGCCCAACTGGGTCTGGAGCGAGCTCGCCGCGCACGCGCTCGGCTGCATGAGTCTCGGTATCTACGAGGACGTCCTCGCCGCCGAGGCCGGCTATCTCCTGGGCTATGCCGAGGCCGCGGCGATCGTCTGCGAGGACGAGGAGCAGGTCGACAAGATCCTCCAGCTCGGACCCGCCGCTTCGAGCCTGCGGGCGATCGTCTACCACGACGACCGCGGCATGCGGAAATACGTCGACCCGCGGCTCGTCGCCTGGGCCGATCTGATCGAGCGCGGCCGCGCCCTGGCCCGCGCCGAGCCCGATCGGTTCGAGCGCGAGGTGGCCGCCGGCCGCGGCAGCGACGTGGCGGTGCTCTGCACGACCTCCGGCACCACCTCGAGCCCCAAGCTCGCGATGCTCCAGCACGAGCCCTTCCTGCGGCACGTCCGCGCCTATCTCGAGGTCGACCCGCGCGGGCCCGAGGACGAGTACGTCTCGATCCTGCCGCTGCCCTGGATCATGGAGCAGGTCTACACCGTGGCGATGCCGCTGCTCTGCGGCATCCGCGTGAACTTCCCGGAGAGCGCCGAGACCGCGATGCGCGATCTTCGGGAGATCGGCCCGACCCATCTGCTCTTGGCACCCCGGGTGTGGGAGCAGACCGCGGCCGATCTCAGGGCCCGGATCATGGATGCGGGCCCCCTCACCCGGGCCCTGTTCGACTGGGCGGTGCGGGCCGGCACCGCCGCCCTCGAGCGAGGCGGCCGGGACCGGCTGGCCGAGCTCCTGGTGTTCGGTGCGCTCAAGGACCGGCTCGGCTTCTCCCGGGTCAAGTCGGCCGCGACCGGCGGCGCCGCGCTCGGCCCCGACACCTTCAAGTTCTTCCTCGCCATGGGGGTGCCGCTGCGCCAGCTTTACGGCCAGACCGAGCTCTCCGGTGCCTACACCCTGCAGGTCCACGACGAGATCGACACCGACAGCTCGGGCGTGCCTTTCCCCGACACCGAGGTGCGGATCGAGGATCCCGACGAGAACGGTGTCGGCGAGATCGTCACCCGCCATCCCGGCATGTTCGCGGGCTATTTCAAGAACGAGCAGGCGACCCGCGAGGTGCTCACCCCGGACGGCTGGATGCGTACGGGCGACGCCGGTTATCTCGACGCCAAGGGCCGCCTCGTCGTGATCGACCGGGTCAAGGACATCGCCCGCACGTCCACGGGCGTGCGCTTCAGCCCGCAGTTCATCGAGAACAAGCTCAAATTCTCGCCCTACATCGGCGAGGCCGTGGTGCTCGGCAACCGCCGGCCCTTCGTGACGGCGATCCTCTGCATCCGGTATTCCATGGTCTCGAAATGGGCCGAGAGCCGGCGGATCGGCTTCACGACATACCAGAACCTGGCCGCCAACCCGCAGGTGATCAAGCTCCTCGCAGGCGAGGTCGAGAAGGTCAACGCCGCTCTGCCCGAGAGCCAGCGCATCCGGCGATTCGTCGTCCTCTACAAGGAGCTCGACCCCGACGACGGCGAGGTGACCCGCACCCGGAAGGTCCGCCGCGGGGTGATCGACGAGCGCTACGCCGCGATCATCGACGCCATGTACGCCGGCCGCGACCGGGTCCACGTCGACACCGTGGTCACCTTCGAGGACGGCCGCACCGGCCGGATCGAGGCCGACCTCGAGATCCGCGACACGAGCGCACACGCCGCGCTCGCCCGGGCCGCCTGATGCTCGCGACCGCCGACCCCGCCACCGCGACCGCCCCGCTCGCCCGGCGCCGTCGAGCGATCGGCGAGGTGCTGCTCGCGGTCGAGAACATCTCCTTGCGCTTCGGCGGCGTGCGGGCGCTGAGCGGGGTCTCCTTCGACATCCGCAAGGGCGAGATCCGCGCCATCATCGGCCCGAACGGTGCCGGCAAATCCTCGATGCTCAACGTCATCAACGGCTTCTACCACCCGCAGGAGGGCCGGATCGTCTGGAAGGGCGAGGCCAGGCCGCGGATGCGGCCGCACGAGGCGGCCAAGGGCGGGATCGCCCGCACCTTCCAGAACATCGCCCTCTTCAAGGGGATGAGCACACTCGACAACATCATGACCGGCCGCATCCTCAAGATGCGCGCCTCCTTCCTCGAGCAGGCGCTCTGGATCGGTCGCGGCCGGAGCGAAGAGCTCCGCGAGCGTGCCTTCGTCGAGCGGATCATCGACTTCCTCGAGATCCAGCACATACGCCACACGCCCGTGGGCAAGCTGCCCTACGGCCTGCAGAAGCGGGTCGAGCTCGCGCGAGCGCTGGCGATGGAGCCCGAGCTCCTCCTCCTCGACGAGCCCATGGCCGGGATGAACCTCGAGGAGAAGGAGGACATGTGTCGCTTCATCCTCGACGTGAACGAGGAGTTCGGCACCACGGTCGCCCTCATCGAGCACGACATGAGCGTCGTCATGGACATCTCCGATCGGGTCGTCGTGCTCGATTACGGCCGGCTCCTGGCCGACGGCACCCCCGACGAGGTCCGCAACGACCCGGCCGTCATCGAGGCCTATCTGGGCGTCGCCCATGGCTGAGCTCGGCCCGGTCCTCGAGGTCCTCCTGGGCGGCCTCATGAGCGGGGTGCTCTACTCGCTCGTGGCGCTCGGCTTCGTCCTCATCTTCAAGGCTTCGGGCGTCTTCAACTTCGCCCAGGGGGCGATGGTCCTCTTCGCCGCCCTCTCCCTCGTCCGCCTCGCCGAGTGGATGCCCTTCCCGCTCGCCCTCCTGCTCACGGTCCTGATCATGATCGCGGTCGCTTGGGCCGTGGAGCGGTTGGTGCTGCGACCGCTCGTGGGCCAGCATGGCCTGATCCTTTTCATGGCGACGATCGGTGTCACCTTCTTCCTCGACGGCTTCGGTCAGACGATCTGGGGCTCGAACGTCTACCAGCTCGACCTCGGTATCCCCTCGAACCCCTGGTTCCTGCTCGAGGGGCTGTTCCCGGGCGGTATCCTCGTGAGCCCGGTCGACGTCTTCGCCACCGTCATCGCCGGCAGCCTCGTCCTCGCCCTCTCGATCTTCTTCCACGGCACCCGGATCGGCCGGGCGCTCCGCGCGGTCGCCGACGACCACCAGGCGGCCCAGTCGGTCGGCATTCCTTTGAACCAGATCTGGCTCATCGTCTGGTCGACGGCGGGCATCGTGGCGCTGGTGGCCGGCATGGCCTGGGGCTCCAAGCTCGGCGTCCAGTTCTCGCTCTCCCTCGTCGCCCTGAAGGCCCTGCCGGTGCTGATCCTGGGCGGTCTCACCTCGATACCCGGTGCGATCGTCGGCGGGCTCGTCGTCGGGGCCGGGGAGACGCTCGCGGAGTTCTATCTGGGCCCGATGATCGGCGGCGGGCTCAAAGACTGGTTCGCCTACGTCCTCGCCCTTGTCGTCCTGCTGATCCGGCCGCAGGGTCTGTTCGGCGAGCGCATCATCGAGCGGGTCTGAGCCCTTGATCTACCGCGAGACCGGCCAGTTCCGCACCTCCTACGCCGAAGACCAGGCGATCTTCCGTCTGCGTCAGGACAAAATCGGCATCGCCGTCATCCTGGCCGTGGCCTGGATCGGGATCCCGCTCCTCGCCGACGAGTATCTGCTGCGGGCGATCCTCGTCCCGTTCCTGATCCTCGCCGTGGGCGCGATCGGCCTCAACCTCTTGCTCGGCTATTGCGGCCAGATCTCGCTCGGAACCGGTGCCTTCATGGCGATCGGCGCCTACGCCGCCTACAATCTCGCTCTACGCCTGCCGGGGTTGCCGCTCCTGGTCGACTTCTTCCTGGCCGGCCTCGTGGCCGCCGGTATCGGCGTCCTCTTCGGCCTGCCCTCGCTCCGCATCAAGGGCCTCTATCTCGCCGTCGCCACGCTCGCCGCGCAGTTCTTCGTCGATTGGATGTTCGCCCGGATCGGCTGGTTCACCAACTACACGCCCTCGGGCTCGGTCACCGCACCGCCCCTCGACATCTTCGGCTGGCTGATCGACACCCCGCTCGAGAAATACTGGCTCTGCCTCGCCTTCGCCTGCCTCACGGCGATCCTGGCCAAGAACCTCGTGCGCTCGCGCATCGGCCGGTCCTGGATGGCGATCCGGGACATGGACATCGCGGCCGAGATCATCGGCATCCGGCCCACGACCGCCAAGCTCTCGGCCTTCGCGGTGTCGAGCTTCGTGGCCGGCGGCGCCGGTGTGCTCTGGGCCTTCGTCCATCTCGGGTCCTGGGAGCCGCTCGCCTTCTCGATCGACATGAGCTTCAGGCTCCTCTTCATGGTCATCATCGGCGGGATGGGCTCGATCCTCGGCTCCTTCCTGGGCGCGGCCTTCATCACCGTGCTGCCGATCTTCCTCAACCAGGCACCCGCCATGGTCGGCATCCAGCTCTCCACGGCGATGGTGAGCCATCTCGAGTTCATGATCTTCGGGGCGCTGATCGTCCTCTTCCTGATCTGGGAGCCGCACGGCCTCGCTCGGCTCTGGCAGATCGGCAAGGAGAAGATGCGCCTGTGGCCGTTTCCGTACTGACGGGGGCGACCCTGGGGGTCGCAAACAAGGGAGGTTCGACCATGAGGCTTCCTCGTCCGGCGGCGGTGCTCGCGACCACCGCGGTACTCGCGCTCCTGGCCGCCCAGCCGGCCCTCGCGGCCGAAACGATCTTCTATCCCTCGCTCGTCTACCGCTCGGGCGCCTACGCGCCGAACGGCATCCCCTTCGCCAACGGCGTGGCCGACTACGTGGCGATGATCAACGCCCGCGACGGTGGCGTGGGCGGGGTCAAGATCGAGTTCGAGGAGTGCGAGACCGGCTACGCCACCGACCGCGGCGTCGAGTGCTACGAGCGGCTCAAGACCAAGGGCGCCGGTGCGATCGCCTTCTCGCCGCTCTCGACCGGCATCACCTTCGCCCTCACCGAGAAGGTCCCGATCGACAAGATCCCCCTCCAGACCACGGGCTACGGCCGCTCCGAATCGGCCGACGGCCGCGTCTTCCAATGGAACTTCCCGCTCCTCGGTACCTATTGGAGCGCAGCCGACATCCTGATCCAGCACGTGGCCAAGATCTCGGGCGGCCTCAAGGGCAAGAAGATCACCCTCGTCTACCACGACAGCCCCTACGGCAAGGAGCCGATCCCGGTCCTCCAGGACCACGCCACCAAGCACGGCTACACCTTCGAGGCGATCCCGGTGACCCATCCGGGTGTCGAGCAGAAGGCCGCCTGGCTCAAGATCCGCCAGACCCGGCCCGACTTCGTCTTCCTGTGGGGCTGGGGCGTGATGAACTCGACCGCGATCAAGGAGGCGGTGGCGGTCGGCTACCCGCGCGACAAGATGTACGGCGTGTGGTGGGCGGCGGCCGAGCCCGACGTCCGCCCGGCCGGCGACGACGCCAAGGGCTACAACGGCCTCGCGCTTCATCCCGCCGGCGCCGACTACCCGGTCCACAAGGACATCCTCAAATATGTCTACGACGCCGGCAAAGGCGCCGGAAAGCGCGAGGAAGTCGGCGAGGTCCTCTACAATCGCGGCGTGATCGACGCGATGCTCAAGCTCGAGGCCGTGCGCACCGCGCAGAAGATCCACAACAAGAAGGTCGTCACCGGTGCCGAGGTCCGCGACGGGTTCGAGCGGCTCGAGCTCACCGCCGAGCGGATCAAGGAGCTGGGCTTCGAAGGCCTCGTCACCCCGCTCAAGGTGTCCTGCCTCGACCACGAGGGTGCCCGCAAGGCGCGGATCCACCAATGGGACGGCCAGAAGTGGGTGTTCGTCTCCGACTGGATCGAGGCCGACACCAACTATCTGCGGCCGAAGATGGAGGCGGCGGCCGCCGCTTACGCCAAGGAGAAGGGCATCACGCCCGCGACCTGCTCTTGAGGTCCACCCGGCCGGGGCGACCCCACCGCCCCGGCCGGCCTCGACCGGAACGCCGCCTTGACCGTCACCGCTGCGAGCCCAATCCCCCGCTCCGCCCCGGCCGCCCTCGAGGTCAACAACATCGAGGTGGTCTACGACCACGTCGTGCTCGTCCTCAAAGGTGTGAGCCTGTCGGTTCCCGAAGGTGCCATCGTCGCGCTGCTCGGGGCCAACGGGGCCGGCAAGACCACGACCTTGAAGGCGATTTCGAACCTGTTGCACGCCGAACGGGGCGAGGTGACCAAGGGCTCGATCACCTTCTACGGCGAGGAGGTCCACCGGCTCTCGCCGAACGAACTCGTGCGCCGCGGCTGCGTCCAGGTCATGGAGGGCCGCCACTGCTTCGCCCATCTGACCGTCGAGGAGAACCTCCTCACGGGCGCCTTCACCCGCAAGGACGGCCGGGCCGCCATCCAACGCGACCTCGAGATGGTGTACGGTTACTTCCCGCGGCTCAAGGAGCGGCGCAGATCGCTCGCCGGCTATACCTCGGGCGGCGAGCAGCAGATGTGCGCGATCGGCCGGGCGCTGATGGCCCGGCCGCGCCTCATCCTGCTCGACGAGCCGTCGATGGGCCTCGCCCCCCAACTCGTCGAGGAGATCTTCGCGATCGTCGAGCGGCTCAACAAGGAGGAGAAGGTCACCTTCTTCGTGGCCGAGCAGAATACGAACCTCGCCCTTCGGCACGCGAGTTACGGCTACATCCTGGAGAACGGGCGGGTCGTACTCGACGGCGAGGCGGCGAGCCTGCGCGAGAACGAGGACGTGAAGGAGTTCTACCTCGGCTTGAGCGGCAGTGGTCGCAAGAGCTTCCGCGACATCAAGAGCTACAAGCGGCGCAAGCGGTGGCTGTGAGGACCCGGACCGTCGCCCGGACGCGGCAACCTGCCGCCTGGCGCGTCGCTCGCCCCGCGGGACGGATGACGTGACCCGCGGCCGATGCCTATAAGGGGACCGGGTCGGCCGCACGGAGGCGAGGAGGCGCTCATGCCGGAGAGCGGTGGCGTGTTCTTCGACCGCCAGGAGGTGCGCAAGCCCGCCGAGCGCGAACAGGCGATCTTCCACGCCCTGCCCGGGCTGATCCGCCACGCCCTCGACAATGCGCCGGCCTTCGCCGCTCATCTGGGCGACATCGACCCCGATTCGGTGGTCGACCGGGCCGCGCTCGCCCGCCTGCCCGTCCTGCGCAAGGCCGAACTCCACGCCCGCCAGCAGGCCGCTCTGCCGTTCGGCGGACTGAACGCCACCCCGCCCGGCCGGCTCGTGCGGATCTTCGCCTCGCCCGGGCCGATCTACGACCCGGAAGGACCGCGGATCGACTATTGGCGCTTCGCCCGGGCCCTGTTCGCGGCCGGCTTCCGCTCGGGCGATCTGATCCACAACACCTTTTCCTACCACCTGACCCCGGCCGGCTCGATGATCGAGGGCGGTGCACGGGCGCTGGGTTGCCCGGTGATCCCCGGCGGCACCGGCCAGACCGAGCTGCAGGTGCGGGTCGTTCACGACCTGCGCCCGAACGGTTACGCGGGCACCCCCTCCTTCCTCCTGACCCTGCTCGAGAAGGCCCGCGAGCTCGGCTGCTCGACCGCATCGCTCCGGAAGGCCCTGGTCTCGGGCGAGGCCTTCCCGGCCTCGCTCCGCGAGCGGCTCGAGCGCGAGTTCGGCATCGCCGCCTTCCAGTGCTACGCCACCGCCGATGTCGGCCTCATCGCCTACGAGACGAGTGCCCGGGAGGGCCTCGTGGTCGACGAGGCGGTGATCGTCGAGATCGTCGAGCCCGGCACGGGCCGGCCTTTGCCGGAGGGCGAGCCCGGCGAGGTCGTGGTCACGGTCTTCAACCCCGACTACCCGCTCATCCGTTTCGCCACCGGCGACATCTCCGCCGTGCTGCCCGGCGAGAGCCCCTGCGGGCGCACCAACATGCGCCTCAAGGGCTGGCTCGGCAGGGCCGACCAGGCGACCAAGATCCGCGGCCAGTTCGTCCATCCCCACCAGCTCGTCGACGCGCTGCGTCGTTTCGACGGGGTGACCCGCTTCCGGCTCGTGGTCGAGCGGGAGGGGGAGCGCGACCGCATGCTGCTGCGCTGCGAAGTGCCGGGCGCTCCCGCGGGCCTCGAGGCGGCGCTCGCCGAGGCGATCCGGGCCGCGACCGGCCTTCGTGCCGAGATCGAGCTGGTGGCCCCCGGCACCCTGCCGGCCGACGGCAAGCTGATCGAGGATCGCCGCGACATCGGCTGAGCCCGCCTTGCTCGAAGCCGAAGGACTCGCCTGCCGGCGCGGTGGCCGGCTGGTCTTCGAGGCGGTGAGCTTCGCCCTCGAGCCGGGCGACGCCCTCCTCCTCCTGGGCCCGAACGGCAGCGGCAAGACCAGCCTCCTGCGCCTTCTGGCCGGCCTCGCCCGGCCGGCCGCCGGCACCGTCCGCTGGCGGGGCCGCGACATCCGCGAGGAGCGGGCCGAGCACGCCCAGAGGCTCCACCTCGTGGGCTTCGCCGACGGTCTCAAAGGCCTGCTCGGCGTCGCCGAGAATCTCGCTTTGCAGGCAGCCCTTCTGGGTGAGCCCGAGGCCCGGGTAACGGCCGCCCTCGAGGCTTTCGACCTCGCCGGCCGGGCGCGCGACCCGGTCCG
The DNA here is from genome assembly GCA_036759485.1 of Geminicoccaceae bacterium. Classification (GTDB taxonomy): domain Bacteria; phylum Pseudomonadota; class Alphaproteobacteria; order Geminicoccales; family Geminicoccaceae; genus JANXAZ01. The sequence continues at coordinate 9,216 of DAIOUO010000051.1, forward strand.
CGCCCTTTCTTCCGGCCAGCGCCGCCGGCTCGCCCTCGCCCGACTGCTCGCCGTGGCACGGCCGCTCTGGCTCCTGGACGAGCCGGGCGTGGCCCTCGACCGGGCCAATCGGGCCCGGCTCGAGGGGGCGATCGAGCGGCATCGGGCCGAGGGCGGCCTGGCCGTCGTGGCGAGCCACGGCGACGTGGGGCTGCGCGATCCGCTCGTCCTCGAGCTCGGCGACGGGCCGCCGTGCTGAGGGCGGCCCTCGCACTCCTGCGCCGCGACCTCCTGCTCGCTCGCCGCCGGGCGGGCGAGAGCCTCCTGGTCGTGGCATTCCTCGCGCTCGCCACCACCCTCTTCCCCCTCGGTGTGGGCGCGTCCCCGGACCTGCTCGGGAGGATCGGCACGGGCGTGGTCTGGGTGCTCGCGCTGCTCGCCGTGCTGCTCGGCCTCGAGCGGCTGTTCCAACCCGACCTCGAGGACGGCTCGCTCGAGCAGCTCCTCCTCTCCCCGGCCCCCCTCGAGCTGCTCGTGCTCGCCCGCTGTCTCGCCCACTGGCTCGCGACCGGGCTGCTCGTGACCCTGGCCTCGCCGCTTCTGGGCCTGCTCCTGGCCCTGCCGGGTGAAGCGCTCCTCGCCCTGCCGCTCGTCCTCCTGCTCGGCACGCCGACGCTCACCCTCGTGGGCGGAATCGGCGCTGCGCTCCTGGTCGGCTCCGGGCGCGGAGCGATGCTCGCGGCCCTGCTCGTGCTGCCGCTCGAGATCCCGGTGCTGATTTTCGGCCTCGCCGCGACCGAGGCGCTCGCGGCCGGCCTCGATCCCACGGGCGCGCTTCTGCTCCTGGGCGCGCTCCTGCTCGCGGCCCTGGCCTTCGCCCCGCTCGCGATCGCGGCAGCTCTGCGCCTCGCCCTCGAGTGAGGGCGGACGCGCCTCAGCCCGTGCGGGCGAGCGGCAGCGGGGTCACCACGGCGGCCGTCGGACCCGCCGAGGCCGGGGTCGGTTTCGCGGAAGCGACCGGTGCGCCGGACGAAGGGGGCGTCGCCGTCGAGCCCGGGCCCGCCGGTCCGCGCGGGTGCGACGGCTCGGGAGCCGCGTGCGCAGCGATCCGATTCGACCCGGGCGCCTCCGCGATCGTCGCCGGAGCGACGGCCGGAGCCGGCCGACCGGGTGAACCGCCGCCCGGAGCGGCGGCCGCACCGGCCCCGACGGCAGCCGCTCCGACCGGGCCCCCGGCCGGACGATCCGGGGCGGGTGCCGGACGGACGGGCGAGGCTGCCCTTTCGGCCGCCGGGACCGTGGCCGGCGCCGGAGCCTTGCCGGGCGCGGCGGGCTTCGCCGCATCGTCGGCCGAAGGGACGGTGGCGGAAGGCTCGGGACGCCGAGGCGCGCCGCCGGGTGCGGGCGAGGGGCGCGCGGGAGCCGCGGGCGCCGGCCGGGCGGCGCCCGGCCGGGGCGGGGCCGCGGGATCGTCCCGGCGGGTCGCGGTCGGAGCCGGTCGGGACCGCTCGCTCGCCTCCTGCGGTCGCGGCGGCGAGCCGGCCGGGCCCCGGGATCGGTGGAGCGAGGGGAACGGCCGTCCCTCCTGCGGATCGCCCGCGGCGGCGCAGACCCGCCGCACCAAGGCCTCGCGTGCGGCGGCCCGTTCGGCGAGCCAGGCGAGCCGGGCCGAATCGGTGTGCGGGGTGATCCGCGCCGCGTTGCGGTGGAGCTCGGCGAGGTTCCGGCGGAAGACGACTTCGTCCTTGTCGATCCGGTTGCGAGCGCGGGCGAGCGCGTCGAGCGAGGGCAGGCCCGCGACCTCCCGCCCCTCGGCCAGGGCGTGGAGGAGGCGGATCTCCAACCGGTCGAGCAGGTTGCGGCGCCAGAGGGCGGCCGTCACGCGGTCGACCCAGCCGCGCTCGATCGCATCGGCCGGCTGCAGATAGCCGTGCATGTCGCGGGCGAGCAGGGCGAGGCGGCGGCGATCGTCCGGCGAGAGCTCGGCGATCACGGGCGCCAGCCCGTCGCTGGCGGCTTCGGTCGTGCAGGCACGGGCGGCGAGGACGCGGACGGCGGCTCGGCGAAGGGCGGAAGACATGGTGGAGCTCCGGAACGGCGCGGCGGGCCCGAACGGCCGCCGGCGGCTCTGAGATAATATTCCGGCCTATAGGAACTTACAACCCTATGTCAGCCGAAGCCGGTGCAACGGTAGAGATGGTAGCGGCCCGGCTCGACCCCTTCGGGCAGCGGCAGCGGTTCGATCCAACGAGCCTCGATCGGCTGGTCGCTCGCGACGATCGCACCCGGTGCCACGATGGCCGGCAGGTAGCGGGCGAGCTTGCGGGCGGTGCGGGCGGTGGCGGCGGGATCGCCGCAGCCGATGTCGGCGTGGACGAGGGCGGCCCGTCGTCGCATCCGGCCGAGGGCGGTCGGCAGCGTGCGGGCGATGTCGCCGAGAAACAGCCGGTCCTCGGGCGGACGGCAGGCGGGGTGCGCGTCGAGCCTGCGGTCGAAGACGAAGATCGGCCGATCGGGCAGGAGGCAGCGGAGATGGTCGTAGGTGCGGCCGTTGCCGAGGCCGATCTCGACCACGGGGCCGGGTGTGTCGGCGATCAACCGGACGGCGAGCTCGAGGCAGGCGCGCTGGGCCTCGAGGCGACGGATGAAGCTGTCGAGACGGCTCATGGCATCCGCTCGGCCGGACCGCGTCCCCCTCGCGGCCGCGCCGGCGATCTACCAACCCGCCGCGGCGGATGCTACCTCCCCGGCGCGTCACGAGCGGGTCGCACCCATGCACGGCTACGCCAACCCCCTCCGCCTCACCCGGGTCCTCGATGCTGTCTACCCGTGGTCGCTCGCGGGCGTGCTCGCGCTCGCCCCGGTGGCCCTCTGGATGGCGCTTGTGGTGGCCCCGCCCGACTATCAGCAGGGCGAGGCGGCGCGGATCATGTACGTCCACGTGCCGGCCGCCTGGATGGCGCTCTTCGTCTATCTCGTGGTCGCCCTCGGCAGTGCGGCGGCCTTGATCTGGCGCCATCCGATGGCCGAGATCACGGCGCGCGCCGCGGCACCGGTCGGCGCCGCCTTCACGGGGCTCGCGCTCGTCACGGGCTCGATCTGGGGCAAGCCCATGTGGGGCACCTGGTGGGTGTGGGACGCCCGGCTCACCTCGGTCCTGATCCTGTTCTTCCTCTATCTCGGCTATCTCGCGCTGCACGAGGCGTTCGACGACTCCGAGCGCGGTGCCCGGGCGGCCGCCGTTCTGGCGCTCGTGGGTGTGGTCAACCTGCCGATCATCAAGTTCTCGGTGGATTGGTGGAACACCTTGCACCAGCCGGCGAGCATCGTGCGGATCGGCGGCCCCACGATCCACCCGAGCATGCTCTGGCCGCTCCTCACCATGGCCGTGGTCTTCAAGCTCTATTTCGTGAGCGTGCTCGTATTGCGGGTGCGGCTCCTGTTGGCCGAGCGCCGGCTCGCGAGCCTCGCGACCGAGCGCGGCTGAAGGCCGCGGGCCCGTCGGCGGTGGAGGCGCGTGCGGCGGGCCGGACCCCGGGTCGGCGGCCGCCGCCCGATCCCGAGGCGCTCGCCGAGGCGATCCGTGCCGGCAGCCGGGCGGCACTCGCTCGTGCCATCACGCTCGTCGAGAGCCGCCGGTCCGAGGACGAGGTCCTGGCCGAGGCCTTGCTCGACCGGCTCCTGCCCTTCACGGGGGCCGCCCAGCGGGTCGGCATCACGGGGGTGCCCGGGGTGGGCAAGAGCACCTTCGTCGACGCGCTCGGCAGCTTCCTGACCGGCCGCGGCCATCGCGTGGCCGTGCTCGCGGTCGACCCCTCGAGCACGCGCACCGGCGGCTCGATCCTGGCCGACAAGACCCGGATGGCGCGGCTCGCCGCGGATCCCGCGGCCTTCGTTCGGCCGTCGCCCTCCTCGGGCACGCTCGGTGGGGTCGCGCGCATGACCCGCGAGACGATGCTCTTGTGCGAGGCGGCCGGCTTCGACGTGGTGATCGTCGAGACGGTGGGTGTCGGCCAGTCGGAGACGGTGGTGGCCGACATGGTCGACGTGTTCGTGGCGCTCATGCTGCCGGGGGCCGGCGACGAGCTCCAGGGGATCAAGAAGGGGCTCGTCGAGCTCGCCGACCTCGTGGTGATCAACAAGGCGGACGGGACGATGCGGACGGCCGCGGCGCAGGCCGCCCGCCACTATGCCGAGGCACTCCGGATCATCGAGCCCGCGAGCCCCACTTGGCGGCCGCCCGTGCTCACCGCGAGCGCGCTCACGGGCGAGGGGGTCGAGCGGGTCTGGGCCGAGATCGAGCGGCACCGGGCACTGCTCGAGGCGAGCGGCGAGCGTGCCGAACGCCGGCGCATCCAGCAGCTCCGCTGGTTCGAGAGCCTGCTCGAGGACCGGCTGCGCGAGCTGTTGCGCCGGGACCGGAGGATCGCCCCGCTCCTTCCCGCGCTCGAGGCGGCGGTCGCCGAGGGGCGCATGGTGGCACCGGCGGCGGTCCGCCGCCTGCTCGAGGCGGCCGGCTTCGAGCGACCCGAAATGCGCCCGGGCGCCGGTCGGTGGGCGGCGCGGCGCCCTTCCGGATAGACAGACGGCGTCTCCCGGTGGATGAAGGAGGGGGGCGCCCGACGGGGCGGCCCGAGTCTCGGGTCGGGCGATGGATCGATTGCGGAGTTTCTATGCGAGCCTTCGGGCGCTGCTCGCGCTCGGGGTGGCGCACGGTGCGACGACGCCGGGGGTGGCGCAAACCCCCGACCCCGAGACGCGGGCCTTCGAGCGCGCCCTGCAGGAGGGGACGCCCGAGGCCTTCCAGTCCTACCTCGACAGCTACCCGCTCGGTCGCTTCGCCACCGAGGCGTTCCGCGAGCTCGTCGCCCGCTCGCTCGGCAGCCGGACCGCGCCCGAGCCGGCGGCGGGGCCGACCGGCGGCGGCGCGGGGCGAGCGCGCGACCTGTACTGAGCCCGCGATGGCGGAAGGTGCCACCGGCGGCCCCGGGTCGCGACGCGGGGGGACCCCGGTCCTGCTCCTGGCCCTCCTCCCGGCCTGCGCGACGCCGCCCTCGGCACCACCGGCTCCGCCGCGGCTGGCGGTCGAGCGGGCCTACCGGCCGCCCGAAGGACGGCCGCCGCCGCCGCCCTCTTTGCGGGTGGCCGAGCCGCCCG
>DAIOUO010000052.1:0-14338 GCA_036759485.1 Geminicoccaceae bacterium
GGGCGAGCCGGACGCGCCCAAGGTCACGCTCGTCGGCAAGGGGGTGTGCTTCGACACGGGCGGGCTCGACATCAAGCCCTCCTCGGCCATGCTGTTGATGAAGAAGGACATGGCCGGGGCCGCGCTGATGCTGGGCCTCACGAGGGCGATCACCGGGCTCGGGCTGCCGGTGCGGCTGCGGGTCCTGATCCCGGCGGTCGAGAACGCGATCGGCGGGCGGGCCTTCCGGCCGGGCGACGTGCTCCGCTCGCGCAAAGGCCTCACGGTCGAGATCGGCAACACCGACGCCGAGGGTCGGCTGATCCTGGCGGATGCGCTCGCCGAGGCCGATCGCGAGGCGCCCGATCTCCTGCTCGACGCGGCCACGCTCACCGGTGCCGCGCGGGTGGCGCTCGGCCCGGAACTCCCGGCGCTCTTCACTCCCGACGACGAGCTCGCCCGCGATCTGCTCGCCGCGGGCGAACGGACCGCCGAGCCGCTCTGGCGGCTGCCGCTCCATGCACCCTACCGCAGGTACCTCGAGAGCAAGGTGGCCGACGTCAACAATGCCGGCCAGAAGAGCTTCGCCGGAGCGATCACCGCGGCCCTCTTCCTGCGCGAGTTCGTCGCGACCACCCGCGCCTGGGCCCATCTCGACGTCTTCGGCTGGAACGACGAGAGCCGGCCCGGCCGGCCCAAGGGCGGCGAAGCGACCGCGCTGCGGCCGCTCCTCGCGCTGATCGAGCGGCGCTTCGCCCGCTGAGCCCGGCCGATTCCCGCGGAGACCCGCCCCTTGAGCCGCCGTCCCCCGCCCCAGCGCAGCGCCTATCCCTGGCACGTGCCGCTCGAGACGCGCTGGATGGACATGGACATCTACGGCCACGTCAACAACGTGGTCTATTACAGCTACTTCGACACCGCGATCGCTCATTATCTCATGCGCGAGGGCGGCCTCGACCCCTGGCGTTCGCCGGTCGTGGGTTTCGCGGTCGACACGGGCTGCCGCTTCCACCGCGCCCTCGCCTTCCCCGACCGGCTCGAGGCCGGGCTGCGCGTCGCCCATCTCGGCACGAGCTCCTGCCGCTACGAGGTCGGCATCTTCAAGGCGGGCGAGGAGACGGCCTCGGCCGACGGCCATTTCGTCCACGTCTTCGTGGAGCGGACGAGCCAGCGGCCGGTGCCGATCCCCGAGCCCTTGCGCGCGGCCCTCTCCCGCCTGCTCCCGGCCCCCACCACGGGCTGATGGTTGCTGATCGGCCGGCGACCCTCTAGCTTCCCTCGGAGGCTATGCAGGCCTTCGCCATGGACGCGCGTGCCCGGATCCGCATCAACCTCGCTCAACGGGAGCTCGAGATCGAGGGCCCGCGCGACTTCGTGGCGGCCTATGGCGAGCGGCTCGAGCGGCTCTTGGCCGCGCTCGAGGCGGGTCCCGCGCCGGGCCGCGCCACCGCCGCCCCGGACCCGGAATCGCCCGAGGACAATTTCGGCGCGTTCATCAGCCACCTGCCCAGTACCGCGACCGACGTCGACCGGATGCTCGCCGCCGGTTACTGGGTGCAGCGGCGCAGCGGCGACGACACCTTCGCCACTGCCGAGGCGAGCCGCCGGCTGATCGAGCACGGGCTCAAGGTCGGCAACCCGTCGCAATGCGTCAAGCAGGCCCAGCTCGCCAAGCGGGTGTTCGTCCATCAGCGCGGCCGCTACCGCGTCTCGCAGCTCGGCCGCCAGCATCTGCGCCAGGTCATGGGCCCGGTGATCGAGACCTGAGAGGAGCGATCGCGGGCCCGAGCGGGGAGAGGGTCGTGAGCAGAGGATCGCGCGCACGAGGCCCGGCGCGCCGCGCCGCGACCGGGATCCTGCTGGCCGCCGGGCTCGCCTCGGGCGCCGCAGCGGGGTTCGCGCAACCGGCCGCCGTGCAAGACCCGGGCCGGGCCGAGGCGCTCTGCGCCGCCTTCTCGATTCCCCCGGAGCTCGGCCTCGTCTGCGAGAGCGCGGGCGGCGAACAGCCGGGCGTGGTGGTCCGGCCGGCCGAGGGCGGCTTCGCCGCCTTGAGCCGGCTCGCCGTCCGCCGCCTCGACCGCAACCTCGCCGCCGACGCGCTCGCCTGGAGCGATCCGGCCGCCTGGCTCGAGCGGCAGATGACGCTCGACACGGCGGGTTTCGCCGCGGCCCTGCGCCGCCTGGTCGACGATCCCGACAGCCTGCTCGCCGGAGAGGGTACGCGGGCGGCCGTCGACACGCTCCTGGGTGCCGTCGACCGGCTCGGCCGGCTCGCGCTCCAGGCCTGCGAGAGCCCGCAGCTCCGGCGCGACGGCCGCCACGTCATGAGCTGCCGCTTCACCGCCGGCGGCTTCGGCCTCCTGCTCGACCTGCAGCTCCTGCGCGCCGGCGAAGAGCGCTGGGCGCTCGCGCTTCGGACCATGAACGAGCAGCGGCTGCGCCATTTCCAGGCGCTCGCCTCCGCCTTCGCCCCCTGAGCTCCGCCCCCGAGCCTCGTCCGGCGATGCCGCCCGCCGGCTCCGCCCCTCAGGCCCGGCGGGGCCCCTCGCCCGAAGCCGGTTCCGCCGCCATCCCGTCCTCGTCCGCGGCCTCGACCGCTGGCACCGCGTAGCGGCCATCGAGCCAGTCGAGCAGGTCGCGGTCGCGGCAGCCCGCCGAGCAGAAGGGTCGATAGCGGGGAACGCCGGGCCGGCCGCAGCGCGGGCAGCGCCACGACCGTCCCGGCCGCGGCTCAGAGGGCTCGTCCATCGGCCGCCTCGAGGACGAAGCCGCCCGGCCCGAGCGAGGGATCGACGGCGACCACGAGGGTCGCACGCAGCGGCTCGAAGACGGGGCGCGCCTCGCCCTCGAGGTAGCGGGCGAGGTCGGGTGCGAGGCGCACGCGGCGGACCGGGCTCGCCCCGAGTGCCCGCCGGAGCACCTCGGCCACGGCCCGCAGGGAGGGTATCCGGCCGCTGCCGGAGCAGGCCGGGCAGGGCCTGGTCAGGAGCTGGTCGAGCGAGCGGCCGCGCCGGGCCCGGCCGATCTCGACGAGGCCGGTGGGTGTCATGGGATGGATCTGGACCGGCGCCGGATCGTCGCGGAAGGCCTTGGCGAGGGCCTGCTCGAGCCGCTGCCGGTCGCGCCGGTTCGGCAGATCGACGAAATCGACGACGATCACCCCACCGAGATTGCGCAGCCGCAGGATGCGGGCGATCTCGGCCGCCGCGCCGAGGTCGGTCTCGAGCGCCGGCCGGCCGCCGCCGTCGACGTCGATCGCCACGAGCGCGGCGGTCGGCTCGACGATCAGCCGGCCGCCGCCCGGCAGCTCGATCTCGCGGCCCATGGCCCGCTCGAGCTCGGCCTCGACCCCGGTCTGGGCGAAGGCACCCTTCGTCGGATCGAGCCGGACGAGCGCGATCCCGTGCGGCGCGAGCGGGCCTTCGAGCAGCGCACGGGCCCGGCCCAGGAGCTCGGGATCGGCGATCTCGATCCGCCGCAGCGCGGGGTCCAGCACCTGGCGCAACAGGCGCTCGAGCGGGTGTTCGTCGGCAGCGAGCCGGCCCGGCCGGCGGCGCGCCTCGGCCTCCGCCCGCAAGGCCCGCCAGCGCTGCTCGAGCCGCTCGAGCTCGGCGCGCAGCACGGCATCCTCGACCCGAGCGGCGTGGCGGCGGAGCGTGACGGCCCGCTCGGGGAACAGGGTCTCGCCGCGCAGCCGCAGGGCCTCGCGCTCGGCGCCGCGGGCCGGGCCGGTCTCCGGGCCGATGCCGTACGGCCGCCAGAGCAGATGGAAGCCCATGAGCTTGACGTCGGTGGTGACCCGCGCACCTTTGTCCTCGGCCGCCTCGCGGACGCCCTGGACGAGGAGCCGCTCGCCCTCGCGCACGAGCCGCCCGATCGGCAGCCGCTCCTCGCTGCCGGCGGCGAAGCGGGCGTCCTTGGCGGCGAGCATCGCCGGCCGCTCGAGGCCGATGTCGAGGAAGGCGGCGTTGAGCTGGCGGTCGACCGCGGTCACCCGGCCGAGGAACAGGGCCTCGGCGACCTGCTCACCGACCGCATCGACGTCCACGACCTCGATCAAGCGGTCGCCGTCGAGCAGCGCCCCGCGCACCCCGAAGCCCGTGGCCTCGACGACGAGGCGGCTCAGCTCGGCCATCGCCAGCCGAGCCCCTGGAGAAGCGCCACCGCCTCGACCAACGGCAGGCCCACCACGTTGGCGTAAGAACCGTTGATCGCCGGCACGAAGAGCGCCGCGCGGCCCTGGATGGCGTAGCCGCCGGCCTTGCCCTCCCACTCGCCGCTGTCGAGGTAGCGCTCGCGCTCCTCCGCCGACAGCCGCTTCATCTTGACGATCGTGGTGACGAGCCGCTCGGCCGAGCGGCCGTCGGGGGCGAGCACGCCCCCCCCCCCGAGCACCCGGTGCCGGCGGCCGGCCAAGAGGTCGAGGCAGGCGGCGGCGGTCGCCCTGTCCTGTGCTTTGGGCAGGATCCGTCGGCCACAGGCGACCACCGTGTCGGCCGCCAGGATCCAGGCCGGCAGGCCGGCGAGCCGCCCCCGCACCGCCTCCGCCTTCGCGCGGGCGAGGCGGACGGCGTAGCCGCGCGGCAGCTCGCGCGGCCGCGGCGTCTCGTCGACCTCCGGCACCTCGATGCGGTCCGGCTCGATGCCCACCTGGCGCAAGAGGGCCAGACGGCGCGGCGAGGAGGAGGCCAACACCAGGAGCGGGCGGAGGGAGCTCGCGCTGGGCTCACTTGAAACGATAGGTGATCCGTCCCCGGCTGAGATCGTAGGGGGTCATCTCGACGGTGACTTTGTCACCGGCGAGCACGCGGATCCGGTTCTTTCGCATCCGCCCCGAGGTGTGCGCCAGGATCTCGTGGTCGTTCTCGAGCTTGACGCGGAACATCGCGTTGGGCAGGACCTCGGTCACGGTGCCACTGAACTCGATCAAGTCCTCTTTCGCCATTCGGGCTCCCGAAGGGATCACGCCACCGGGCACGGCGGCCCACAGTTCATGGGGATGCCGAAGCCACAGGTCAAGGCGGGAAGGCGCTTCTGCGGCCGTCCCGGGCGCGGCCATCGGCCGCCGCCTGCTCCTCAAGGCGCTCCTCGCCCAGCCGCTCGCCTGCACGAAGGCGCCCCCGCCGCCCCCGCCCCGGCCGGGTGACCGGTTCCGGCGGGTGCAGGTCGGCACCGTGGTCGCCCGCGCCCGCCATCTCGATCCGCTTCTGCCGATCTTCCGCGCCGCCCTCGTGGACGCGCTGCGCCGCCAGGCAGGCGTGCTCGAGGCGCTCGACGGCGCGAGCGAGCCGCGGCCGGCCGATGCGGTCCTGCTGCGCGGCGAGCTCGCCGACGATGCCGACCCCTTCGTCCCCGTCGCGGTCGAGCCGGGCCGCACGCTCGCCGGCCGCTTCGAGATCGTGGGCCCCGACGGCACCGTCCTGCAGCGCTTCCTCGGCCGTCAGCGTTACGCCGGCGGGCCCGGGGTGGCGGCCTTCAGCGCCCAGGGCCTGATCGACCTCGCCCGCCTGTTCGGAGTGACGGTCGCCGAGACGGTCGGCCGCTGGCTCGCGGGCCTGCCGTTGGACCGACCGGCGGGCGGCACGCCGGGCCGGCAGGGCGGATCCACCGTCCGCGCCTCCTGAGACCGGGCGCCCTCGGCGAGGGCCGGCGCTCGCGAGGGGTCGCCGCTCAGAAGGAGGGCGCCTCCGGGGGCGGGAAGCGGCGGCGGATGCGCGCAAGCAGGAGGTCGCGCAGCGCCCGGTAGGCCTCGAGGCGCTGCTCGCGCGTACCCTCGACCAGGCTCGGGTCGGGCACTCGCCAGAACTCGACCTCGCAGGCCGTCTCGCGGGTGAGCTCGAGGGCCCGGTGATGGGCCTCGGGGGAGAGGGTCACGACCAGATCGAAGAAGCCGTCCTCGAGCTCGTCGAAGGTCTTGGGACGATGGCGCGAAAGGTCGATGCCGATCTCGTCGAGCACCTCGACCGCGAGCGGATCGAGCCCGCCTCTGCGGACGCCCACGCTGTCGACGAACATCCGCCGGCCGTGCAGCGCCTTGAGGATCGCTTCCGCCATCGGCGAGCGGATCGCGTTCATCGAGCAGGCGAACAGCACGCTACTCGGCAGCTCGGCCATCGCACGGGCCGACCTCAGCCACGGACGTGGAGGACGCAGACGAGGGTGAAGAGCCGCCGGGCGGTGTCGTGGTCGAGCTCGACCCGGTTCTCGAGCGCTTCGCGCAGCAGCCCCGCGCCCTCGTCGTGCACGCCTCGGCGGGCCATGTCGATCGTCTCGATCTTCGAGGGCGTGGCCCCCTTGATCGCCTGGAAATAGCTGTCGCAGATCAGAAAATAGTCCTTGATCACGCGCCGCAGCGGGCGCACCGGAAGCTCGATCTCGACCCGCGCCGCGTCCTCCGTCCCGCTCAGCGCGAAAACGAGCGTGCCGTCCCTGAGCCCGAGCACGAGCCGATAGGGACCGGGCGGCCCGGCGCGCAGCCGGAAGCGGTTGGCCTCGAGCAGGTCGAAGACGGCGACCGCGCGCTCGTGCTCGACCTCGGGCGACCAGCGGACGATGCTCTTGGCGTCGAGCTCGACGGCGACGATGTCGCGCTCGGCGCCCTTCACCCGGCGGCTCCGAGCCGGAGCTCGACCGCGAGCGCGTGCGCCGCGAGGCCCTCGGCACGGGCGAGGGTGACGGCGGCGGGGCCGAGGGCCGCGAGCGACGCCCGGTCGCAGCCCAGGATCGTCGTGCGGGTGAGGAAGTCGAAGACCGAGAGGCCGGAGGCGAAGCGCGCCGTCCGCCCGGTCGGCAGCACGTGGTTCGGCCCGCCCACGTAATCGCCGATCACCTCGGGCGTGTGCGCGCCCAAGAAGATCGCCCCCGCCCGCCGGATCCGGGCCGCGAGCGCCTCGGGGTCGGCCACGACGAGCTGGAGATGCTCGGGGGCGAGCCGGTCGACCAGCTCCGGTGCGCGTTCGAGGTCTTCGAGCAGAAGGACCGCCCCCTGCTCCGCCCAGGAGGTCCGGGCGACGGCGTTGCGCGGCGCCTCGGCGAGCAGCGCCTCGACCGCGCGCTCGACCGCCGAGGCGAGCGCGTCGCTGTCGGTGATCAGGATCGCCTGCGCCCGCTCGTCGTGCTCGGCCTGGGCCAAGAGATCGGCTGCGATCCAGTGCGGATCGGCCGTGCCGTCGGCCACTACGACGACCTCCGAGGGACCGGCGATCGTGTCGATCCCGACCCGCCCGAACACCTGCCGCTTGGCCTCCGCGACATAGGCGTTGCCGGGCCCCACGATCTTGTCGACCGGAGCGATCGAGGCCGTGCCCCAGGCGAGGGCCGCGATCGCCTGGGCGCCGCCGATCCGCCAGACCTCGTCGACCCCGGCGATCGCGGCCGCCGCCAGCACCGCTTCGTTGATCACGCCGTCCGGAGTCGGCACCGCGACGGCGAGCCGGCGGCAGCCGGCTACCCGGGCGGGGATCGCGTTCATGAGCACCGAGGAGGGATAGGCTGCCTTGCCGCCCGGCACGTAGAGCCCGACCGAATCGATCGCCTGCCAGCGAAGCCCGAGCCGCACGCCCTGCTCGTCGGTCCAGGCGAGATCGGCCGGCATCTGCCGTTCGTGGTAGGCGCGGATCCGTGTGGCCGCGAGCTCGAGGGCGGCGCGCAGCTCGGGTGCGATCGCGGTCCGCGCCCGCTCGAGCACCGCCCGGTCGAGCGCCAGGCCGGCGGCGTCGCCCGGATCGAAGCGGTCGAAGCGGCGGGTGAAGTCGAGCAGCGCCGGATCGCCCTCGAGGCGCACCCGCTCGACGATCGCCGCCACCTGCGCGCGCAGATCGGCGGTCTCCTCCCGCCGCGCCTCGACGAGGGCCGAAAAGGCCCGCTCGAAGCCGGGGGCGCGCTCGTCAAGTCGAAGCGGCATCGCCGGCCAACTCGGCGTAGCTCGCCTGAGCGAAATGGTCGCAGGGCGTGCGCCGGCAGGGCACCGGCTCGCCGAAATCCTCGAGCCGGCAGCGGATGGCATCGGTCCGAAGCTGGATCCACACGTCGCCCTCGAACACGAGGTCGATGTGGATGAGATGCCGGCGGCCGGGCTCGGTCGCGATCGTGAGCAGGCAGAGCTCGCGGTCGAGGTCGCTCGGATCGAGCCCGCGATACTTGACCTCGGCGACGTCCTCGAAGGTGAGCGCGGAGGGGCATTCGGTGAGGCCCACGCAGCTCGTCGGATCGGGCAGGAGTTCCCGGCGGTAGCGGACGAAGGCGGCCGCGAAACATCGCTCGCCGGGCATGAAGACCATCTCCCGAATCGGGATCCGCGCATCCTGCAGGCACGCGGCGATCACCGCGAGGTCCTGCGGATCGGCGGCCCGCAGACGCAGGCGCTCTCCGCTCATCGGCTCCTCCCACGGCTCACGGTACCCGCTCGATGCGGGCACCGACCGCGGCGAGCTTCTTCTCGAGGTGCTCGTAGCCGCGGTCGAGATGATAGATACGGTTGATCTCGGTCCGCCCCTCGGCGGCGAGTGCCGCGAGCACGAGCGAGACCGAGGCCCTGAGATCGGTCGCCATGACGGGCGCCCCCTTGAGCCGCTCGACGCCTCGGACCAGGGCCGAGCCGCCGTGCACCGTGATCCGGGCGCCGAGCCGCATGAGCTCGGGCACGTGCATGAAGCGGTTCTCGAAGATCGTCTCGGTCACCATCGCGGCGCCGCGGGCGACGCACATGAGGGCCATGAACTGGGCCTGCAGATCGGTGGCGAAGCCCGGATAGGGCCGGGTCATGACGTCCACCCCCTCGAGGATGCCGTTGGCGCGGCGAGCGATGAAGCCGTCTGCGGTCTCGACGAGCTCGAGCCCGGCCTCGACGAGCTTCTCGCGGGCCGCACCCAAGAGCTCGAGCGGGGCGTTGCGGATCTCGAGCCTGCCGCCCGTGATGCCGGCCGCCATGGCGTAGGTACCGGCCTCGATCCGGTCCGGCATGATCCTGTGCTTCGCCCCCTCGAGCCGTGCCACCCCCTCGATCTCGATCACGCTCGTACCCGCCCCCTCGATCCGCGCTCCCATCGAGCGAAGCAGAAGGGCGAGGTCGACGATCTCGGGCTCGCGCGCCGCCCCGACGATCCGGGTCGAACCACGGGCGAGCACGGCAGCCATGAGCGCGTTCTCGGTGGCGCCGACCGAGGGCTGGGCGAATTCGATCTCGGCGCCCGTGAGCCCGCGTGGCGCGCGCGCCTCGACATAGCCGTCGACCAGGTCGATCACCGCCCCGAGCCGCTCGAGGGCCTTGAGGTGGAGGTCGATCGGCCGCGGCCCGATGGCGCAGCCGCCCGGGAGCGAGACCCGGGCCTCGCCGCCGCGGGCGAGCAGCGGCCCCAGGACCAGCACGGACGCGCGCATCCTGCGCACGAGATCGTAGGGCGCCTCGCGCGCGAGCAGTTCGGGGGTGTGCAGGCGCACCCGGCCCGGCGCACCGCCCACATAGGTCGCCGAGGTGCCGATCCGCTGCACGAGGCGCAGCATCGAGCCGACATCGGCGAGGTCGGGAACGTTGTCGAGCTCGACCGGCCGGTCGGTCAGGAGGGCCGCGGCGATGAGCGGCAGGGCGGCGTTCTTGGCCCCGCTCACCGTGACCGCGCCCTCGAGCGGCACCCCGCCCGTTATCATGAGGCGATCCATCGGCCGGTCCCGCTAGAGCCGCGGCAGGGTCACGCCGCGCTGGCGCATGTATTTGCCGCCGCGATCGGCGTAGGACACCTCGGGCGGGCTGTCGCCCTTGAGGAACAGGAACTGGCAGATGCCCTCGTGCGCGTAGACCCGCGCCGGCAGGGGTGTCGTGTTGGAGATCTCGAGCGTCACGTGGCCTTCCCATTCCGGCTCGAGCGGCGTCACGTTCACGATGATGCCACAGCGCGCGTAGGTGCTCTTGCCGAGGCAGATGACGAGGACATCGCGCGGTATGCGGAAATACTCGATCGTGCGGGCGAGGGCGAAGCTGTTGGGCGGAACCACGCAAGAGGGGCCCTCGCGCTCGACGAAGCTCTGCGCCGAGAAGGCCTTGGGGTCGACGAGCGCGTTGTCGACGTTGGTGAAGATCTTGAACTCGGGGGCCAGGCGAGCGTCGTAGCCGTAGGAGGAGAGGCCGAAACTGATGCAGCCCTCCCGCCGCTGGCGGTCGACGAACGGCTCGATCATCCCGTGTTCGAGCGCCATGCGGCGGATCCAGTGGTCGGGCATGATGGCCATGGCCGGCGGCGCCTCGCTCCTGTCCGCACCGATGTAGGGCCGGTGGCGGTCGCCCTCAACCGTCCGCGCCGTCGCGACCCTCGCGGTCGGGCCCGGCCGGGTCGGGATCGGCGGCGCTACGGGCGCGGGCCTGCTCCTTGCGGCGGCGCAGATTGGCCCGCAGCGCCCGGGCGAGCCGCTCGGCGCGTGCCCGTGCATCCGAAGACCGCGCTTCGTCCGCGCCCCTGCGCCCCTTCCCTCCCGTCTCGCTGCCGTCCTCGCTGGACACGCCGACACCCGCGCGGCTTGCGACCGACGTCCGCTTATGGCATGGCTGCGCCGCCGGCAAGCGGCCCCGTGCCGCTGCGCTGCCGTAGCTCAGTCGGTAGAGCACGTCCTTGGTAAGGACGGGGTCGCTGGTTCGATTCCAGTCGGCAGCACCATTCGGATCCGAGGGTCGGCCATCGCCCCGCGACCCGGCCGGAGCGCCGATCCGACATCCGTCCAGCAGCCGAGCGACGCCGCCCTCGACGGCCCGGCCCCGGCGGGCCACCGGGTGCGCCCTTCACCGTCGCCGCGGTCGCCCTCTTCCCGCGGGCCGACGGCACGCGCACGCGAGGCCCGGGCGGCGGGCCGTGCCGCATCGGCCGGGGTCGCCTGTTCGATCCCGGTCGGCAGCGCCGGCCTCGCGTCCACGATCCCGATCGCCCGGTTCGGCTAACGCTTCGCCGGACCCGCCTCGGTCACGTATTCGAACCCGCTGTCCTTGCCCTTGGCGATCTTGACCTTGAGCTTCAGCCGATCGCCCGGCTTCATGTCCCCCGGCACGGCGGCGCTGTTCTGGATCGGCCCCTCGATGCCCGAAGCCTCGTGGCGCGCTTTCCACCCGCCCTTTTTCGTCTTCTCGTCGAGCAACACGCACTCGACGATCTCGCCGGTCTTTGGCGGCGGGGCGGCGGGAACCGCGGTCTTCGTCGGCCGGTCGGACGCCGCTCGCCCGCCGCCCTCGACCCGCACGAGCCGGCCGTAGCCGGCGGCGGTCTTGCCGCCCACGCCCCAGTCGGCGAGGGCCTCGAGCAGCAACGTCTTCGCGAGCCCGGTCCACTCGGTCGGCCCCGAGAGCGCCAGGAGGAACCGCGCGCCCGGCCGCACCGAGAGGAAGGAAACGGGGTTCGGATCGTCCCAGTCGACCGGCGGGCTCTCGCCCGTCGAGTCGTAGTAACGCTTCTGGTGCACGGTCAGCACGTCGACCGCGAGCGGCCTCTCGGACGGTGTACTCGGCACCCAGAGCGCGTCGTGGAAGACGACGAGGCCGCGCTGCGCCGTCGCGGGCCGCCCGGGTACCGCCTCGTCCGCCTCGGGGGCACCGAACAGCGCCCGGTAGACCTCGCCGGGCCCGTGCACGATCCGCCGGCCTTTCCAATCGACGCCCGCGAAGGGCAGCCGGTCGGAGGCGTCCTCGCCGGGGTCGGGCCCCAGCACCGCCGCGACCCAGTGCGCCAGGAGCCCCTTCAGCGCCGAGCCGGGGATCACCGGCACGCCCCAGGTCCGGTGCAGGGTGAGGCCGACGTCCGTGGCGCTGCCGAGCCCGTGACCCACGAGCAGCCGCGAGGCCGCCTCGACCTCGACCAGCACGTCGCCCGGTGCCGAAAAGCTCTCCTTCCAGCGCGCGAAGGCTTTCGCGTAGTCGGGAGACGGCGAGCGGTCGGCGATCGCGGTCAGCCATTTCGGCCGATCCTCGTCCGGGATCTTGCCCTCCTTCGCGTCGAACGGTGCCCAGACCTCGTAGGCGAGGCCCGGATGGTCGGGAAGCATGCGCTCGGGCAAGGCGCTCCGCACGGCCTCAGCCCTTCTCGAAGGTCGCCTGGCAGGCGCGCCGGAGCCAGGAGACGACCGCGAGCGTCTCGCGCGTGGCGATCATGTAGGCGTCGACATCGAGCCCGCGCGCCTTCTCGACGAGCTTCGCGCCGTCCGCCGCCTCGAGGCCCGGGATCCCCGCTTTTGCCAAATCGCCGAGCAGCCGCGCGCCGCGATCGCCCAGCCGCTGCACCCCGGCCAGGGCCGCGAGCAACCCCACCCGCAGGATGTCGGCGCCGAACGCGAGGACCGCGTTCTGATAGTCCTTCCGCTCGCCCTCCGGCACCGCAGCCGCCCGCCCGTAGGCGAAGCGGGCGCGCGCCTGATCGCGCAGGACGGCACTCATCGCCCGCCTCCGGGGGCGGCGGGCGGAACCGGCACGATCCGGCAGCGGCCGCGGCCGACCGTGGCCTTGCCGCCGAACTGCAGCACCTGCTCGCCCGCGAGTGCGAAGCCGAGCACCTCCTCGGGGCTCATGGAATGCCCGTTGCGGCGGCTACGGTCGGCCGCGAGCAGCCCGACGAGCAGGGATTCCGCGGGCAGGCTCTCCTCGAGCCAGAGCGCCCCTTCCGCCACCGTGCGCGTGTTCGGGTCGAGGCGCACCCGGGCATCGAGCTGGGTGGCGGTCTCCATCAAAAAGCTCATCGTGTCGTCGTCGACCGCCAACAAGCGCTTGGTGAACAGGTCCTCGCCCGGCGAAGCGAGCGGAGCCAGGAGCTTCGCCCAGCCCGCGAGCTCCTCCGATCGTTGCGCCGGCAGGTCCAGATCCTCGAGGTAGACCTTCCCGCCGTGCACGCAGGCGCAGTTCGGATCGGCGAAGCCCGCAGCGCGACCGGCCGAGAGCCGGGGAAGCTTCGGCCCGCGGCCCGCCTCGCCCAGATCGCGCCGGGCGAGCTCGAGCAACAGGGGCGAAGTCACGTAGGCGAAGGTACCCCGGAAGCTTCGGACCGGCAGCGCCAGAAGGCGCGCATCGCCCACCACGAGGGCACCCGCGTGCTCGCCCGCCTTGTCGGTCTCGGGGCCGAAGACGGCCTTGAGCCGGTCGCTCTCCGCGCCGTTCTCGCGCCCCGCGTCCCTGATGACGCTCATGCGCGCATCGCGGAGCACGCCCTTGATCGAGGAGCCGGGCACGAAGGGGATCCCGGTCGCCTTCATCCGCGCGATCGGCAGGTCGACGATGCCGGCCGCCTGGCCCGTGCCGGCATGCAGCGGCGAGAGCGCGTGCAGGAGGAAGGGTCGGGTGAGCATGGTCGGTGCTAATCCGCGGGTTGCCAGATGCCGGGAACGACGCGGCCGAAGCCTTCCTCGCTCCGCCCGCCGATCGGCGCGAGCCAGAGCGCCTTCGCTTCCGCCTCGCCGAAAGCCTGCCCGTCGGCGCGGGCGAAGAAGAAGACCGAGCCGGGCGGAACCATCCGGTCGGTGGGCTTGGGCCTGCGTTCGGCGAGGTCCCAGCCGGAGACCGCGAGCGGCCGGCCCACGAGCGCCGCGCGCAGGACGAGCTCGCCTCCGATCCCGGCGAGCCGCCCGCGGTACTCGTTTCCGTGCGCCGCGAACCCGTCCGGCAGCCAGCCGTGCCGGAAGCAGGCGGGAGTGACGCAAACGAGCCGCAGCCCCTTCGACCCTTTCCGGAACGCGTCGAGCAGCGCCTGCGGCGGGGCGAACAGTCCCTCGTCGAGCGGCGAGGTGACGGTCGCGAGCCGCTTGTCCGCGCCCAGCGTCAAGAAAGGGCCGGGCGCTCCCTCGCGCAGCTCGAGCTCCGCTCCGATCGCCCACTCCCCCTCGCCGTCGAGCGTCTCGAGCACGTCTTCGGAGAAGAGCCGGCCCTGTTCGGCCGTCAGGGTGTCGGCCCGAATCCCGACATGGCTCTGGACGCGCCGGGCGGGTGGCACGAGCGTCAGCTTCGCCCGGTCGATCCGCTCACCCGCGAGCCAGCCGACGAGCGCCGCTTCCGGCCACCAGGGCGGGAGCGCGACCGGCTTGCGCGGATCCGTGAGAAGAGGGCGCCAGAGCGCCTCGCGCGCCGCGTCGTCGTCGCGGCCGAGCGTGGGAAGCTCGGGCGGCTTCGGGTCGAGCCGGACGAGCGTGCGGTCGCCCTCGAACGCGGTCGCATCCGCTGGCCGCGGCCAGACCCGTGTCCAGCCCGCTTCCCCGCGGCGTGAGCGCAGGACGAGCAGGCGACCGAGGCGGACCCCCTTCGTCCGCTCCTTCCAGTCCCCTTCGCCGAAGGTACGCTTCTCCCGCGCCTCGACCGAGCGGCCCCAGGCGGTCCGCAGCGCGCCCAGGATCGTCGAGGGCCAGG
>DAIOUO010000053.1:0-1558 GCA_036759485.1 Geminicoccaceae bacterium
ACCGCCCGTTGCTCTCCGACCTGCGGCTCGACGGGCGCCTCGCCTGTCTAGCCGTCGGGTTCCTTGAGGACGTAGCCTCGGCCCCAGACGGTCTCGATATAGTGGTCGCCACCGGTGAGGGCCGCGATCTTCTTGCGCAGTTTACAGATGAACAC
Organism: Geminicoccaceae bacterium; assembly: GCA_036759485.1. Taxonomy (GTDB): domain Bacteria; phylum Pseudomonadota; class Alphaproteobacteria; order Geminicoccales; family Geminicoccaceae; genus JANXAZ01. The sequence goes on from DAIOUO010000053.1 coordinate 156, forward strand.
GTCAATGATCTTGAGCTCGGGCTCATCTATCCCACCGTAAAGGTGATCCAGGAACATCTCCTTGGTGAGCGTGGTACCTTTGCGGAGGGACAAGAGCTCGAGAATACTGTATTCCTTGCCGGTCACGTGGAGCCTGCGGCCGTCGATCTCGACCGAGCGGGCGTCCATGTTGACGACCATCTTGCCCGTGCGGATGATCGATTCGGAGTGCCCCTTGGAGCGCCGGACGATCGCCTGGATCCGAGCGACGAGCTCCATCTTGTTGAAGGGCTTCGTGAGGAAATCGTCGGCGCCGGTGGTGAGACCCTTGACCTTGTCCAGCGGATCGGAACGGCCCGATAAGATCAGAATCGGCGTCTTGACCCGGGACGCACGTAGACGGCGGACGACCTCGTAGCCGTCGATGTCCGGCAGGCTCAGATCGAGCACGATGATGTCGAAGTCGTAGAGCTTGGCGAGCTCGATCCCTTCCTCCCCCCGCTCGGTCGGCTCGAACACGATGTTCTCGCTCCGCAGTGCGGTCTCGATCAGCTTCGTGGAGACCGGATCGTCCTCGATCACGAGCGCACGCATGGCCCTTCCTTTCCTGCCCGACGCGACCCGGCCGTAACCTTAAGGGGTTCATCCTTAAGCTTTCGTTAGCGGGTCGCGTGGTTTTCTCCGTGGCGTACCCGGTCGCGCGTCACCGGGTATCGGCCTCGCCCGCATGCAACCGATGGAGAGCGGTGCTTGCAACCAAATCGCGATCAACGACTGGTCCACACTCGCGTTAGTTGTGCCGAACCGACGAGAGCGGCGGTCGAGGACCCACGCTCGCTCCCGCTCGATCGGCTCCGCGCCGAGCTTCGGCGCCTCGCGCGGCCGCGCATCGGCGGTCGAGTGGCGAGCTGTTCGGGGACGCTGATCCGCGCGGAGGGTCTTCTCGGCCGGGTCGGGATCGGCGACGCCGTGCGAATCGAACGCGCGGGGTCCGCACCGGCGGCCGCACGGCCGTTCGACCCGAGGGGGTCGATCCTCGCCGAGGTCGTGGGGTTCGGCCCCGACGGGGTCCGGTTGCTTCCCTACGAGGAGCCGACCGGGATCGGCTATCGGGCGCGGGTGGCGCTCGAGCCGGATCTGCCGACGATCGCGCCGGACACGCGCTGGCTCGGCAGGGTCGTCGACGCTCTCGGCGCACCGCTCGACGGACGGGGGCCGTTGCCCACGGGAAACCGTCCCTACCCCATCCTCGCCCGCGCCCTCGAGGCGCAGCGGCGTTCGCTTCTCGGGCCGCGCTTGTCGCTCGGGGTCAAGGTGCTCGACTTGTTCGTGCCCTGCCGCGAGGGCCAGCGGCTCGGGATCTTCGCGGGTTCGGGCGTCGGCAAGTCGACCATGCTCGCCATGATCGCGCGCCGGACGAGCGC
>DAIOUO010000053.1:1658-14329 GCA_036759485.1 Geminicoccaceae bacterium
CGAGCGCGGTCGCGAGCTCAACGAGCTCCTCGAACACACCCTCGGACAAGAGGGCCGCGCGCGCAGTACCGTCGTCGTCGCGACCTCGGACCAGCCGGCCATGATGCGCCGCCGGGCCGCCTATCTCGCCGTCACCGTGGCCGAGGCGTTACGCGATCGAGGCCTTTCGGTTTTGTTGCTGATCGACAGCGTCACCCGGTTCGCGCTCGCGCTGCGCGAGATCTACCTCGCAGCCGGAGAACCACCGACGACCAAGGGCTACCCGCCGGGGGTCTTCGCCGAGCTCCCGCGCCTCCTCGAGCGGGCCGGGCCCGGCGCTTCGCGCGGAAGCGTCACGGCGCTGATCTCCGTGCTGGTCGAAGGCGACGACACCAACGATCCGATCGCCGACACCGTTCGTGGCATCCTGGACGGGCACGTGGTGCTGGACCGGCGGATCGCCGAATCGGGTCGGTTCCCGGCCGTGGACGTGCTCAAGAGCGTCTCGCGCGTCGCCCCGGGATGCTACGCGCCCGACGAGCGTGCGCTGATCGCTCGCGCCCGGGCGCTCCTCGCCCGCTGGTCCGAGATGGCCGAACTCGTCCAGCTCGGTGCCTATCGGCCGGGCAGCGATCCCGAGCTCGACGAGGCGATCCGTGTGCGCCCGGCGCTCGAAGCCCTTCTCGCCCAGGCCCCGGACGACGAGATCGGCCCCGAATCGCCCTTCGCGGCCCTCGCCCGCATCCTGGGTGCACCGCCGCCGGTGGCCCGCTGAGCCCGCCCGTCCCCGGAGACGATGCCCGAACATGCGCCGCGTCCGGCTGTTCTCGAAGCTCGTGCGCCTGGAGCAGGAGGAACTCGACCGCCGCCGCCGCGAGCTTCTCGCCCTCGACGTCCGGCTCGCCGAGCTGCGCGAGGAGCGGGAGCGCCTGCGCCGCTCCGCGCCCGCGGAAATGGCCGCCGGGTGGGCCTTGCCCGGTGGCCCCGGCCCGCTCGGTGCGTGGCTCGCCGCGGCCCGCACGCGTGATCGGGCGCTCGCCCGGCAGATCGAGGAACTCTCGGCGCGGCGCGAACGGGCGGCGGCGGCCGTGCGGGACCAGCGTGCCGCCAAGCGACGACAGGAGGTGCTGCTCGAGCGGGCCGAAGCCGAGTGGCGGGCGTCCGCCGAGAGTCGGGCGCGCAAGGAGCTCGACGAGCTCGCGGTCCTGCGCCACCGCCGGAGCGGCGAAGCGGCGACCTAGAACTCCGGCGCGAGCGTCACGGTGAGGCCGTCGAGCTCCGGGGTGATCTTGATCTGGCAGGAAAGGCGCGATTCGTCCCGCACCTGGAACGCTTCGTCGAGCATCATCGTCTCGTCGGCATGCGGCGGCTCGAGCCGAGCGAGCCAGGCCGGGTCGACATAGACGTGACAGGTCGCGCAGGCGCAGCAGCCGCCACAGGCGGCCTCGATCGGCAAGCCGGCCTCGCGGATCGCCTCCATGACCGACCAGCCGACCGGAGCCTCGAGCTCGTGCAGCTCCCCCTGGCGATCGATCACCCTGATCTTCGGCATCTCAGATCACACCCAGCTTCTTCTGCAGATCCGAGCTCGAGGTCGTGTATCGGAACACGAGCCGTTCCTCGGGTCGGCAATAGCGGAAGGCCTTCTGGCACATGAGCGCGGCCTCGTGAAAGCCCGAAAGGATGAGCTTCAGTTTGCCGGGGTAGGTGCAGATGTCGCCGATCGCGAAGACGCCGGGCAGGTTCGTCTCGAAGGCTTCGGTGTCGACCTTGACGAGACCGCGGTCGAGGGCCAGGCCCCAGCCGGCGAGCGGCCCGAGTTCCATCTTCAGGCCGTAGAAGGCGAGCAGCCGATCGCAATCGAGCCGATCCTCTCGGCCGTCCTGGAGCTTCACCCGGACACCCGCGAGCTCGCCGTCGGTTCCCTCGAGCGCCGTGATCTGCCCGATCACGAGCCGCATCCGGCCCTCCGCGACCAATCGGCGCATGCGTTCGACCGAGTCGGGTGCGGCACGGAACTCGTCGCGCCGGTGCACGAGCGCGATGGAGGCGGCCAGCGGCTGCAGGGCCAGCACCCAATCGAGAGCCGAATCGCCACCACCCGCCACCACCACGCGATGGTCGCGGAAGGCCTCGCTGCGGCGCACCGCGTAGAACAGCGAGCGCCCCTCGTACCGCTCGGCCCCGGGGAGCGGCAGGCGGCGCGGCACGAAGCTTCCGGCGCCCGCGGCGACGACCACGACGGGCGCCTCGAAGACGGTGCCGGCCGAGGTCTCGACCCGCCAACCGCCCTCCGGCCGCCGCTCGAGTCGTTCGGCCTGCTCGCGCAGATGGAACACGGGCTCGAACGGCCTGATCTGTTCCAAGAGGTTGTCGATGAGCTGCTGGCCGGTGCACCGCGGGATCGCGGGAATGTCGTAGATCGGCTTGTCGGGATAGAGCTCGGCGCATTGGCCGCCGATCTTGTCCAGATTGTCGACGAGGTGACAGCGGAGGCCGAGAAGGCCCGCCTCGAACACGGCGAACAAGCCGACCGGCCCGGCACCGATGATCACCATGTCGGTCCTGACGACGGGATCGCTCATGAGGGCTTGGATCCGAGACCCGGCCGCGGGGCGCACGCCGCCCGACGGCGACGGACGGGGCCGACGACCGCACGGCCCGCATCGTCGCCGCAGGTAGCAGCTCGCCCGGCGCGCGGCAAGGCGAGGGGACTCGCGGCCGGGTCAGGGGGAGCCGTCCGCTCGCCCCCGGAACCGATCGCGCAGGCGGCGTACGCCCGCGGCCAGTCGGGCGAACAGGTCGTCCGCCTCGACCACGAGGTCGACGAGGACGGGCCCCGGCTCGGCGAGGCTCGCCTTGTAGCGGCTCTCCCCGGCCATGAAGTCGTAGATCCGGGCGCCCGAGGACAAGTGACGCTCGATCGCGAGCCAATGCGCTACGAGTCCAGGTTTGAGGCGGTTGTCGTCTTCGTAGACGAAGCCACTCGTGTAGTAGCCGACCCAACCGCGCCAGAGGAAGTTGTAGAGATAGCCGATCACCGCCTCACCGGCCCGTACGCGAAGAACCTCGACCGTTCCCTCCGGCCAAGCGCGGGCCAACAGGTCGCGATGGAAGTCGAGGAAGCCGGGCACGGCGAAGGCCCCGTGCCCCTTCTTCGCCCGGAACCGGGCTTCGTGCAGGGTCGCGAGCGGCTCGAGCCACGCGGCGGCCTCGGCCGGGTCGGTTGCCGCCTCGATCCGCAGCGGCCCCCGTTCGCCGTAGAGCCGGGCCGCCCGGCGCATCTGGGCCCGCGTGCCCGCGCTCAGGCGGGCGAGATAACCGTCACCCCAGAGTCGGATGGCCTCGAGGTCGACGATCGCACAGCGGCGCTCGGCGCGGCGGCGCGTGCGGAGCCCGGCCGCCATGGCCGCCGCCTCGACGACCGGGTCGACCATGGGCAGGAGAACCGCCCGCGCCCGGTCTCGCCTCGGCCCCGAGAGCAAGCGCTCGAGCAGCGTGACCCGGACCGCGCCTTCGTGGCCGCGCACCGCGAGCACGTCGTTGTATTCGATCGCGATGCGGTCGGCCTCAGGATCGCCGGTGGCGTGCAGGTGGTAGGTGCGGGGTGCGAAGGGACCGAGGCGCGGCCCGCCCACGCCGAGGAGGGCGAGCCCCACGGTCTCGCCTTCGCGTGCTATCCGAGCGAGCCGCACGGGGACCCGTGTGCGCTCCAGCCAGGTTCCGATCCAGGGCCAGGAGAGGAAGAAGGAGGCGTTCGAGCGGGCGAGGAGGGCGCGCCACTCCGCCTCCAGAGCTTCCGGTGCGGGCGCCGGGCCGATCTCGACCTCGAGACGCCAGGGCATCCGCTGGCGGTGGACATCTTCCGGCTCCTCGACCTCTCCGAGATCCTCGAGGTCCATGCCCCACCCTCCTCGCCCTCCCGGTCGAGCCCGGCGGCCCGGAGCGTCTGTGACACATATCACAGCCGGCGCCCCGGATCCGTGTCATACGCGGAGCATTGATGCACGGCGATGGGTCGGTCCGGCAATTCGCAGTCCTGGCGCGTGACGCTTCGGATCGGATCTGCGGCGGGAACCGGGGCGGGCGGCCGCGTGCCGCTCGCCCCGGTCGGTCAGCGAGGACGCGTTCGAAAGGTCGCCCAGGCGAGGCCTGCGAGGCTCGCGAGGGCCAGCAGGAAGAGCACGGCCAGCACGGCGCCGTAATCGCCGGACTGCTTCCAGAGCCGGGCGGCGGCGACCGGGGCCAGGGCCGTTCCGGCGAGCGCCGGCAGCGCGATCGCACCGTTCACGGCACCGAAGGAGGTCCGGCTCACGAGCTCGGCGATCGCGGCCGCCCGGACGATCGTCATCATGCCGTTGCCGGCACCGTAGAGGAGCGGGAAGAGCCAGAGCAGGGCCGAGCCGGGCTCGGCTCCGGCGAGTGCCACCGTGCCCAGGACCGGGAGGCTGGCCGCGAGCAGCGCCGACCCGCGCAGCGAGAGCCGCTTCTCGAGGCCGAGCAGGAGGAGTCGTGCCCCGACCTGCGCGGGCCCGACGAGGGCGGCCGCCGTCACGATCGTCTCGAGCGCGAACCCTCGTTCGGCGAGCAGCGGCACGAGGTGGAACGTGACCGCGGAGAACAAGGTCGCGTTCGCCACCACGGCCACGAGAATTCCCCAGAATGCCCGGCCGCGCGCCGCCTCGCGCACGGTCGTGGGCGCCGGCGCGAGCGCGTCTCCGGTTCGCCGCCGTGCCCGGCCGAGCCGGGGCGGTACGAGGACGTGAACGGAACCGGAGATCGCGAGGTTGAGGAACGCCAAGAGGACGAGCGCACCGCGCCAGCCGAGCGCCTCGATCGCGAGGTGGACCAGGGGAAAGAAGACCGTGCTCGCGAACCCGGCCACGAGCGTCACGACCGTGACCGCCCGCCGGTAGGTCGCAACGAGCGTTCGGGCGAGGAGCGCGAAGACCGCGTCGTAGAGGACGAACGCCATCGTCGCGCCGAGGCCCATCCAGACGAGGTAGAAGAGGGAGAGCCGGTCGACCGCGGCCCAGGCCAGCAACAGCAGCGTGGCGCCGAACGAGCCCGCGCTCATCGGTAGCCGACCACCGAACCGGTCGATCGCTCGGCCGGCCAGCGGCGACGTCGCGGCAGTGGCGAGGAGCCCCACGGTCAGAGCACCCGTGATCTCGATCCGCGACCAGCCCATCTCCCGCTCGAGGGGGCCGATGAAGAGGGCGAAGGCGTAGTAGAGGGAGCCCCAGGAGACGAGCTGAGCCACCGCGAGGAGCAGCACGGGGCCCAGAACGGGACCTTCCGCCTCCGGCCGGGGGGCACTCACGACGACCCCACTTCTCGCCGACGGACCGCTTCGCGATGAAAAATGTAGAGGCCGCTCGCCACGACGACGGCGGCACCGACCATGGTCGCGGGCCGGGGCAGATCGCCGAACAGCAGCACCCCGAGGACGATCCCGTAGATCATTTGGCTGTACTGGAACGGAGCCAGTACGGACACCGGCGCACGGGCATGGGCCACGACCAGGAGGAGGAACCCGCTGCCGGCGACGATCCCGGCGAAAGCGTGCAGGGCCAGGTCGCCCGGCGAGGGGGTCCGCCAGAGCCAAGGCAGAGCGAGCGCCGTGGCGAGCAGGGTGAGGCCGTTGCCCCAGATGCCGAAGACCTCGGGCGGATCGACCCCGCGCATGCGGCGCAGCAACAGCATGTTGCAGGCGTGGACGACGGCGCCGAACAGAGCCGCGAGGGCCGCTGCGCCGAACAGCCCGGAGCCCGGTCGCAGCATGATCAGGACGCCGAGGAAGCCGACGAGCACGGCCGACCAACGGCGCCACCCCACCCGCTCGCCCAGCAGGGGAACGGAGAGCGCGGTCATGAAAAGCGGAGCGGCGAAGAGGATGGCGTAGACATCGGCGAGCGGCATGCGCGGATAGGCCCAGAAGATCGCGAGCCCACCCGGCAGCCCGATGGCCCAACGCAAGAGGTGGAGCCGCCATTGCGGGCTGCGCATCCCGCCGAGCCGTCCGCGCAGGAGTGCGATCAGGGTCACCGTCGCGAAGGCGAACAGTGCGTTGAAGAACACGACCTGGACGACGTGGTAGCGTCCGCCCAGGACCTTGATCGTCGAATCCATGAGCGTGAAGAGGGCGTAGGCGGCGAGCGACAGGAGAATGCCGGTCGACGCCTCGGCCCGAAGATCGACGCTGGAACTTCCGGTCACTCTCCTGCCCGCAGCGTGCCCGCCTTGCACGGCGCCGGCTTTGGTCGCAAAACCGACGGGCGGGGAGCGTCGACCGATCGGGTCTGGGGGATTCGATGGCGAATTACAAGATCGCCGAGATCGAGGGGATTGGACCCACCTATGCGGCGAAGTTGCAGGAGGCGAAGATCGCGACCACGGCCGATCTGTTGAAGGCCTGCGCCGATCCGAAGGGCCGCAAGGCCCTGGCCCAGAGTACGGGTATCGACGAGGCGCGCCTTCTCAAATGGGCGAATATGGCCGATCTCATGCGGATCAAAGGGGTCGGCAAGCAATATGCGGAGCTGCTCGAGGCGGCCGGTGTCGATACGGTCAAGGAGTTGAAGCAGAGGGTCGCCGGCAATCTCGCGGCCAGGATGGCCGAGGTCAACGCCGCACGGAAACTGGCCCGCGCCGTGCCGGCCGAGAAGATGGTGGCGGGCTGGATCGAGCAGGCCAAGAACCTGCCACCCATGCTATCCTATTAGGACCGAGGAGGTGGCTTCGTGGGGCTCGGCGGTTTTCTCAAACGTCTGTTCGGCGGCGAAGGAGCGACCGGCGCGCCGGATCCGGCATCCGCCGTCGAGTACAAGGGCTATCGGATCCTCCCGATGGTCCGCGCCCAGGGTGGCCAGTACCTGACCTGTGCGTTGATCGAGAAGGATTTCCCGGAGGGTCTCCGGCGGCACGAGTTGATCCGGGCGGACACCCATGCGAGCCCGGACGACGCCAAGGCCTTCGCGATCCACAAGGCACGCCAGGTGATCGACGAACAGGGGGATCGGCTGTTCCGCTGATCTCGTGGCTGACGAGGGTTTAACCGAGCGGTCATCCGGACGTGAGCGGCGATCCTTGCTCGAGCTCGCGCGCCGCCCCACTTCGCGCGCCGTGGTACACGGTATGGAGGCGCTCATGACCCCCGAGGACCGCGATGCGATCACGGGCTTCTTCGATCGGCTGAAGTCGCTCCAGAGCGAGCGCGATCCGGAGGCCGAGCGGCTCATCCACGAACTCATGGAACGGTACCCGCAGACCAAATACTACGTCACTCAGATGGCGTTCTTCCTCGAGCACGCTCAGGCCGAGGCACAGAACCGCATCCGCGAGCTCGAGCACGCGCTCGAGCAGCAGCGCGCAGGCGGTGGGCTCTTCGGCGGGCTGTTCGGCGGTGGCAGGACCGCCCCGCCTCCGGCGCCGGTCCACGCCCCGGGTTACCGCCCGGGCATGTTCCAGCAACCGGCTGGGTTCCTGGGCGGTGCCGCCGGCACCCTGACGGCGCTCGCCGGCGGTTTCCTGCTCGGCTCGCTGCTGGGCTCGCTCTTGGCGCCGCCGGCCGAGGCCGCTGCACCGGCCCCGGAGGAGGCCGACCCGGTCGAAGAGAGCGCCTTCGAGATGGACGGCGGCGACGAGAGCTGGTGAAACCGGTCCGATCCGGCGGGTGGCTCGGCCACTCGCCGGATCTCCCCTTCGCCGCTCGGCCCGGCTCGCACGGGTCACTCCCTTCGACTCCTTTGATCTGGATCAAGCGTCCCCCTCCGGATCTCGGCTAACCTCGTTCGTGCCATCGGAGGAGACGCGAATGTCCGCGACCGGGCTCGAGGTTTTCGACACGACCGTACAGCAGACCAATCTCTGGCTGAAGGCGATCCAGGAGCGGTTGAACAGCGACGATCGCCACTTCGCCTATCTCGCCCTGCGCGGGACCCTGCACGCGCTGCGGGATCGGCTGCCGCCCGAGCTCGCCGTCCATCTGGGCGCGCAGCTGCCGATGCTGGTCCGCGGCTTCTACTACGAGGAGTGGCACCCGGCCGGCACACCGAGCCGCGAACGGCATCTCGAGGAGTTCCTCGAGAAGGTGGGGAAGGTTTTCGTCCGCGAACCACCGGCGGACCTCGAGGCGGTCGCCCGCGCCGTCCTCGAGGTCGTCGCCGCTCGGATCGACCCGGGCCAGGTGAGCAAGGTCATCCACGCCCTGCCCCCCGAGCTCCGGGCGCTCTTCCCGGAATGGGCGCGGCGAGCGGCGATCTAGGCGACAGCTCGCTGCCGTGCTTGGGCGATCGTGAGGGAGCGCTCCGTGTCGCGCCTCCTCGGAGAGGTTCGCGCGCGTCTGCGTAACGTCCAGGGCCCGGAAACTCGGCACCCCGGCCTCCGCTTGCCCCGGGCGCGTGGCACGCTCACGATCGAAGGTGAGGTCGACGGCGTCGCGAGCGAAAAGCGGGCAGGTCGGGCCGTCGTGCCCGTGCCGGAAATGCGCCTCGTCGTCGATCGGCCGCACGTGCGACCGTCCGCGACCGATGGGTGACGCCCACCGGCCTCGTGCCGAGCGAAGAGCAGCGGCATATGGCCGAAGCCGAAGTTCGGGCGCTTTCCGGGGCGGACGAGATCGGCAACCGGACCTCGTGCACGGCCGATCGTCGCCCGCGGTCTCGGGCTCAGAGGCTCGACCAGAACGCCAGGAACGAATCGATCTCGGAGGGTGCGAGACGCACCACCGGCATGTCCGGATGGCTCGCCTCGATCCCTTCCTCGAGCCGCGGCAGGAGGATGTCGGCCGGCAGCCGGCGGGCGAGGAGCGGGAAGGCCGGAGCCGCGGGATGCGGGCTCGGGCCTTCCCCCTCGAGAGCGTGGCATCGACTGCAGACCCGGTTCGCGATCTCCCGGCCGAGCCCGGAATCGGGCCCCGGGGACGCGCCCTCGACCGTCGCGGTCGCCGGTGCCGGCGATCGCACCGCCTCGGACTCGGGCAGCGGCGTGCAGGCCGCGAGGACGAGCGCGAGCAACGCGGCGCGGCGAAAGAGAGGGCTCACGCGGCCGCCAGCGCCTGGTCGAGGTCGGCCAGGATGTCGTCGATGTGCTCGATGCCGATCGACAATCGGACATAGCCCTCCGAGACCCCGGTCGCGAGCTGCTCCTCGGGGCCGAGCTGGCTGTGGGTGGTGGTCGCCGGGTGGATGGCGAGCGAGCGCACGTCGCCGATATTGGCGACGTGGTAGAACATTTGGAGCGCGTCGATGAACCGGCGACCGGCCTCGCGACCGCCCTCGAGCTCCATGCCGACCAGGGCACCGTAACCGCCTTGGAGATGCTGGTCGGCGCGGCGCCTGAGCTCACCCGTCTGGAGCGAGGGGTGGATGACCCGCTCGACCTTGGGGTGGCGGCTCAGCCACTCGGCGACCCGCGTGGCGTTCTCGCATTGGACCCGCATGCGAAGGGGCAGCGTCTCGAGCCCCTGGATGAACATGAACGCGTTGAACGGTGACATCGCGGCACCGATGTCGCGCAACAGCGTGACCCGCGCCTTGACGATGTAGGCGATCGGCCCGAGCGGCTTCACGGCCCGGGTCCAGATCGCGCCGTGGTAGGAAGGGTCGGGCTGGTTCAGCATGGGGAAGCGGTCGGCGTGCTTCTCCCAGTCGAAATTGCCGCCGTCGACGATGATACCGCCGATCGAGGTGCCGTGCCCGCCGATGTACTTGGTCGTCGAGTGCATGACGATGGCGGCGCCGTGCTCGATCGGCCGGCAGATCACCGGTGCGGCCGTGTTGTCCACGATGAGCGGCACACCCATCTCGCGGCCGATTCGCGCCACCTCGGCGATCGGGAACACGTTGAGCTTGGGGTTGGGGAGCGTCTCCGCGTAATAGCAGCGCGTGCGGGCATCCGTCGCCCGCCGGAAATTCTCGGGATCGGAGGGATCGACGAAGCGGACCTCGATCCCCATCGTCTTCATCATCGTGTTTTGGAACAGATTCCAGGTGCCGCCATAGAGGTCGGTCGAGGAGACGAAATTGTCGCCGGCGTGGCAGATGTTCTGGACCGCGAAGAGCGAGGCCGCCTGTCCCGAGGCCAGCGCGAGCGCCGCCACGCCACCCTCGAGTTGGGCGACGCGTTCCTCGAGCACCGCCTGGGTCGGATTCATGATCCGGGTGTAGATGTTGCCGAGCTCCTCGAGCGCGAACAGGCGCCGCGCGTGTTCGGGCGAATGGAACTGGTAGGAGGTCGTCTGGTAGATCGGAACCGCGACCGCCGTCGTGGTGGGATCGCTCCGATAGCCGGCATGGAGAACGATGGTCTCGGGGTTCCTGCTCTTCGTGGGCATCGATGTCTCCGCGAGCGCGATGGGCGGACGCTAGCGGCTGCCCGGGGTGCCGTCGAGGCGGATGCCCGGAGCCGCGGGCCTCGGGTCTGGCGGTGACCGGCGGTCGGGCCTAGAAGCGCGGGCGCGCTGTTCGATGCGAGGGAGAGCATGGCCGACGCCCAGGGCATTGCCGCCGACCGGCTCAAGCAGATCGTCGAGAAGGTGGAACGTCTCGAGGAGGAGAAGCGCGAGGTCGCCGAGCAGATCAAGGAGGTCTTCGCCGAGGCCAAGAGCGAGGGCTTCGATATCAGGACGTTGCGCCAGGTCTTGCGGTTGCGGCGGATGAAGCCGCACGATCGGAACGAGCAGGAGGAGCTGCTCGAGCTCTACAAAGCGGCGCTCGGTATGGCTTGAGCCCGCGTTCGGGCAGAGGACGGGTGCCGGTACGGCCGGCTGGGGTGGGAGGTGAGGATGGCGGAGGAAGGGGTCGATCTCGGTGACCTCGGCGATGCGGCGGGCCGGATCCCTGCCGACCGCGCGGCGGCGCTGGCGCGCGAAGGCCGGCTGGTCCTCGTCGACATCCGCACGCCCGCCGAGTGGAGCCAGACCGGCGTTCCGGCGGGCGCGGAACTGGCACCCCTGACCGAGGCACCGCAACGTGTCCGGGCGGGTTTCGTCGAGGACATCGCGCGGATCGCCGAAGCCGCGCAAGGCCGACCCGTGGCGCTGATCTGTCGATCGGGTGGTCGCACGGCCTTGGCCCGCCGGCTCCTCCTCGCCCAGGGGTTCACTCGGGTCCTCGACATCGCCGAGGGCATGGCCGGCAGCGAGTTCGGGCCGGGCTGGCTCGCGCGTGGCCTACCGCTGGACCCTTGGCCACCGGCCGGGAGCTCGGGTCCGACCGTCACGGCCCCGTCGCGTTGACGTCCTAGGGGAGCCCTGTCATGCCCGAACCGTGGTCGCAAGGGAGGTCGTCCGCGATGCCCGCCCGCCGCCTGATACTCGCCGCCGCGCTCGGGGCCTGTCTCGCCCTGGCCTCGGCCCCGACCCTGGCCGAGCCGGTCACGATAACCATCCTGCACACCAACGACGTCTACGAGATCGCGCCGAAACGGGGTCGCGGGGGCCTCGCCGGGCTCATGACGCTGCTCGAACGCGAGCGCGCCCGCTCGCCCCACCATCTGACGACGTTCGGCGGCGATCTCGTTTCGCCTTCGGTGCTCTCCGGGCTCACGAAAGGCGAACAGATGATCGAGCTCTACAACGCGCTGCGCACCGATGTCGCGGTGCCCGGCAACCACGAGTTCGACTTCGGGCCGGAGATCGCGGAGGCGCGGATCCGTGCCTCCACCTTCCCGTGGCTCGGCACCAACCTCCGCGACCGCGAGGGACGCCCCGCGGTCGGCACGAAGGATCTCCACATCGTCGAGCGCGGGGGCTTCAAGATCGGCCTGTTCGGCCTCGTCGAGCCCGAGACGAGCGTGCTCTCCTCGCCCGGCGGCGGGATCACCTTCGCCGATCCCCTCGCGACCGCGGAGAGCGCCACCAAGCGCCTGCGGGAGCAGGGTGCCGATCTCGTGATCGCGCTCACCCATCTCGATGTCGCCGAGGACCGGGCGATCGCCGCCAAGGTCAAGGGCATCGATCTCGTCCTGGGCGGCCACGACCACGAGCCGATCACCGTCTTCGAGAACGGCAAGCTGATCCTCAAGGCCGGCTCCGACGCCCACTGGCTCGCGGTGATCGATCTCGCCGTGGAGCGCGTGAAGCAGGGCGACCGGCAGGTGGTCCAGTGGACCCCGTCCTGGCGCTTCGTCGCCAACGCCGGTGTCGCCCCGCACCCGGAGATCGAGCCGATCGTCGAGCGTTGGAACCGGCGGCTCGACGAAGAGCTCGGGGTGGCCATCGGCGAGCTCGCGGTGCCGCTCGACAGCCGGCGCGACGTCGTCCGGACGACCGAGGCGGCGATCGGCAACCTGATCGCGGATGCGATGCGCCTCGCGATGAATGCCGATGTCGCGATCACCAACGGGGGCGGCATCCGGGGCGATCGGACCTATGCGGCGGGCACGGTCCTCACCCGCAAGGACGTTCTGACCGAGCTGCCGTTCGGGAACGTGACGGTGCTCGTCGAGCTCGAGGGCAAGGACCTTCTGGCCGCACTCGAGAACGGCGTGTCGCAGGTCGAGCAGAAGGCCGGGCGCTTTCCGCAGGTCTCGGGGCTCACCTTCAGCTACGACCCGAGCCGGCCACCCGGGCAGCGGGTGGTCGAGGTCCGGGTGGGTGGGGCCCCGCTCGAGCTCGGCCGGATCTACCGCGTCGCCACCAACGACTACATGCTCGGAGGTGGCGACGGTTACGCCGCGCTCGCTCGCGG
>DAIOUO010000054.1:0-14322 GCA_036759485.1 Geminicoccaceae bacterium
GTCTTCTCCCGCACCGTCCGGCCCGCGGTCAAGCGCGCGATCCGCCTCGCACGCGGACGGGTTCCCCTGCGCCCGCGCGAGGCCTATCCTCGCGGCCCCTCGCATCACGTTCAAGAATTTGCCATTCTTCGCGTGATACGCGAACACGCGGCCGCTCATCCGCTTCGGAGGTCGAGCCTCGATGCGATCCGCCCCGCCCGACACGGCTCCGCCTGCGGCCGACGGCCGCGACGCGCTCGCCCGCGCGATCGATCGCCTCGAGCGCGACCTTGCCCTCGTGCGGGCGGATCCCGGAAGAGCGCCGCGGACCGCCCGCCTGCTCGAGGAGGGGGTGGCCAAGATGGCCAAGAAGGTGGGCGAGGAAGCGGTCGAGCTCGCGCTCGACGCGGTCGCCGGCGAGCGGCGGGCGGTGATCGGCGAGACCGCCGACCTCCTCTACCACCTCGTGGTCCTGCTCGACGCGCTCGGCGTCGGTTGGGGAGAGGTGGGAGAGGAGCTCGAACGCCGCCGCACCCGGCTCGGCATCGCGGAGAAACTGCCCAAGCCCTCCGCCTGGTCGGGCGGCTGAACGGGCCGGCCCGCAGCCGCACGCGGAACGGATCAGCCCGCCCCCGCGCGCAGGATCAGCAGGACGGCGAGGGCCACGAGCGCCTGGCCCGCGAGCTCCTGCGCGCTCGGTCGCTCGCGGAACAGCCGGCGCGAGACGACGAGGGCCATGAGCATCTCGACCAGACCGAGCGTGCGCACCGAGGCGGCCGGGGCGAGCGAGAAGGCGGTGAACCAGCCGGCCGAGGCGAGCGCGCCCGCGGTCCCGGCCCAGAGCGAGGTCCGCCAGGCGCGCAGCACCGCCGTCACCACCCGCCGCTCGCGCCGCGCGAGCCAGCCGAGCAGGGCTAGGCTCTGGAGGGTCTGGGCGAGCAGGAGCGCCCAGGCGGCGGCGAGGAGCGAACCCGGACCACCGGCCGCCAGGATCGAGGCACGGTAGGCCACCGCGGCGAGAGCGAAGCCCGCCCCGGTGGCGAGCCCGCGCCAGGCCACGCGCCGAGCCTCGCCGCCCAAAAGGTCGGCCGGCGCGAGGCCCCTCGCCGACAGGAGGACGACGCCCAGGCTCGCGAGCAGGACTGCGGTCCAGCCGAGCGGCCCGAGCGCGTCGCCGAGCAGCAGCCAGCCGGCGATCGCGATCAACAGGATCTCGGTCTTCGACCAGGCGACACCGACCGCGAAATTGCGCCGGCCCATGAGGTCGAGGAGGAGGAAGGTGGCGAGGACCTGAGCCAGCGCGCCGACCGGCAGCCAGAGGAGGAGCGTGGGCGCGAAGGGGTCGATGGGGTCGGGCGCCAGGACCAGAGCGACCGCCAGCAGGCAGAAGCTCGCGGGCAGCCCGTAGAGGAACCGGACGAGGGTGGCTCCGACCCCGCCGAGCTCGCCCACGAGGCCGCGTTGGAGGGCGTTGCGGGCGGTCTGCGCGGCTGCAGCGGCGAGCGTGAACGGTATCCAGAGCCAATCGGTCTGGATCACGGGGAAGCCCGGGCGAGCCGCCCGTCGGAAAGACGCCAGATCGCGTCCATTCGGCGGGCGAGATCGGCATCGTGGGTGGCCACGAGCGCCGCCGTGCCGGCCTCCCGCACGACCTCGAGGAGCAGTGCGAAGACCTCGCCCGCGGTCGCGGGATCGAGATTGCCCGTGGGCTCGTCGGCGAGGAGGAGCGCCGGTCGATTGGCGAGTGCCCGGGCGATCGCCACCCGCTGCTGCTCGCCACCCGAGAGCCGCGCCGGGCGGTGGTCGAGCCGCTCGGCGAGGCCGAGCCGGATCAAGAGCTCGCGCGCCCGGGCCTCGGCCGCCCGGCGCCCGACACCGGCCAGGAGCTGCGGCAGCACGACGTTCTCGAGCGCGGTGAAGTCGGCGAGGAGGTGGTGCATCTGGTAGACGAAGCCGATCCGCCGGCGCCTGAGGCGTGTGCGCTCGGCGTCGGAGAGGCCGGCCGCGGCCCGGCCCTCGATCACCACCTCACCCGCGCTCGGCCGCTCGAGCAGACCGGCGATGTGGAGGAGTGTGGACTTGCCCGAGCCCGAGGGGCCGACCAGAGCCGCGAGGGTGCCGGCTTCGAGCTCGAGGTCGGCGCCTCTGAGAATCTCGAGGGTGACGTGGCCCTGGAAGAAGCTGCGCCGGATCCCGGCGAGCCGCAGGACGGCCGGCCGCGCCCCGCTCATTCGTAGCGCAGCGCCTCGACCGGATCGAGCCGGGCGGCCCGAAGCGCCGGGTAGATCGTGGCGAGGAAGGAGAGCACGAGCCCCATCGCGACCACCCGGAGCGTCGCGCCGAGCTCGACCCGGGCCGGGAGCTGGGAGAGGAAGCGGATCTCGGCGGCCCAGAGCTCGGCCCCCGTGAGCCCCTCGAGCCAGCCGCGGATCGTGTCGATGTTGAGCGCGAAAGCGAGGCCGAGGGCGAGACCCGCGAGCGTGCCGACCACACCGAGCGTGGAGCCAGCGAGCACGAAGATCCGCAGGATCGAAGCACGGGTGGCGCCCACGGTCCGGAGAATCGCGATGTCGCGGCCCTTCGAGCGGACCAGCATGGTGAGTCCGGTCACGATGTTGAAGGCGGCCACGAGCACGATGAGCGTGAGGATCAGGAACATCACGTTGCGCTCGGTCTCGAGCGCGGCGAAGAAATGACGGTTGAGCTGCTGCCAGTCGATCAGCCGCCCGGCACCGCCCACGGCCGCCGCGAGCGCGGGCCGAAGCTCGCGGATGCGCTCCGGATCCTCGACCATGATCTCGATCGCGCTCACCCGATCGGCGAGGTCGAGATAGGCCTGAGCGTCCGAGAGCGCCAGGAACACGAAGCTCGAGTCGTACTCGAACATCCCGACCTCGAAGATCGCGGCGACCTCGAAACTGCGGATCCGCGGCACCGTGCCGAACGGCGTGGCGGTACCCTTGGGCGAGATCAGTGCGAGCCGCGAGCCGAGGCCCAGACCCATGCGCTGGGCTAGCCGCGAGCCGACCGCGATCCTGCCGCCGGCCTCGAGGGCGGCGAGCGAGCCCTCGCGGAGCGCGGTCGCGAAAATGGCGCGGGCGGCGAGTTCGGCCGGTCGCATGCCGCGCAGCACGACGCCGGCCGAGACACCGTTGGCGGTGGCCATGGCCTGGCCCTCCGCGTAAGCGACGGCCTCGACCACACCGGGCACCGAACGCAGCCGGGCGGCGAGCTCGTCGAAGCCGGCGAGGCCCTCGGGCCCAGCCACCACCGAGGCGTGGCCGTTGAAGCCCAGGACCCGACCCAGGAGCTCGTGGCGGAAGCCGTTCATGACGGCGAGCACGACGATGAGCGTGCCGACCCCGAGGGCGATGCCGACGAGGGCGAAGCCCGCCACCAGCGAGACGAAGCCTTCACCCTTGCGCGGCCGCAGATAGCGGAACGCGACCAGCCGCTCGGCCGGGTTGAACATTCAGCTCGTGAGGCGCGCGAGGAGGGCCTCGGGGGCGAGCTCCTCGCGCTTGCCCGACCGCCGCTCCTTGAGCTCGACCTTACCCTCCTTGACCCCGCGCGGCCCGACGGTGACTTGGAAGGGCAAGCCGATCAGGTCCATGGTGGCGAACTTGACCCCGGCCCGCTCGTCGCGGTCGTCGTAGAGCACCTCGACGCCGGCGGCCAGGAGCCGCTCGTAGAGCGAATCGGCCATGGCGGCACAGGCGGCATCGTCGGGCCGCAGACTCACGAGCCCGACCCGGAACGGCGCCACCGGCTCGGGCCAAGTGATCCCGTGTTCGTCGTGATAGGCCTCGATGATGGCACCCACGAGCCGCGAGACGCCGATCCCGTAGGAGCCCATCTCGACCTCGACCTCGCGGCCGTCCGGCCCGGTCACGGTCGCCCCCATGGGCTTCGAATATTTGGTGCCGAAATAGAAGATGTGGCCGACCTCGATGCCACGGCCGGAGCGCAGCCGCTCCTCGGGCACCGGGCAACGCGCCGGGTCGTGCTTGTCGTCGGTTGCGGCGTAGAGCGCCTCGAGCCGGTCGATGTCGAGATCGGGTGCGGTGAAGTCGATCTCCTCGAAGGCTCGATCGTAGAACACCCGGCTCTCGCCGGTCTGCGCCAGGATCTGGAACTCGTGGGACATGTTTCCGCCGATCGGGCCCGATTCGGCCTGCATCGGGATGGCGGTGAGGCCCATCCGGCGAAAGGCGCGCAGATAGGCCACGAACATGGCGCGATAGGAGCGGCGCGCCCCGGCCGCGTCGAGGTCGAAGCTGTAGGCGTCCTTCATGAGGAACTCGCGGCCCCGCATGACGCCGAAGCGCGGGCGGATCTCGTCGCGGAACTTCCACTGGATGTGGTAGAGGTTGAGCGGCAGCTGCCGGTAACTCTTGACGTGCCGGCGGAAGATGTCGGTGACGTTCTCCTCGTTGGTCGGCCCGTAGAGCATCGGCCGCTCGTGGCGGTCCAGGATCCGCAGCATCTCGGGCCCGTAGGCGTCGTAGCGGCCGCTCTCGATCCACAGATCGGCCGGCTGGATCGTCGGCATCAGGATCTCGATGGCGCCCGCTCGGTCCATCTCCTCGCGCACGATCCGCTCGACCTTCTTGAGCACACGGAAGCCGAGCGGCAGCCAGTTGTAGATGCCCGCGGCGAGCTGCTGGATCATGCCGGCGCGCAGCATCAGCCGGTGCGAGACGATTTCCGCCTCGGCCGGCGCCTCCTTGAGGACGGGCAGGAAGTAACGCGTCAGACGCATGGGATCCCTGGGGGACGGGGGGAGAAGGCGCCCGCACCTTAGTGGCGCGCCGGACGGCCCGCAACCGCGCCCGCCCCCCCTTGTCGCCGGATCGTCACCGCCCTACCTTGCCCGCATCTCAACGGGGTGTCCCGGCGGGGCGCTGGCTCCGGCGGGGCTGAGAGGCGCGCGAGCGCAACCCGTCGAACCTGATCCGGGTCATGCCGGCGAAGGGATTTGAGATGCCCGCCTCGAGCGCCGCCGACTCTCCCACTTCTTCCCCTTCCTCGGGACCCGCACCAGACGGGCGTGCGGGGAGGCGCTCGCGTGCCCTGGCCTTCCTCGAGGGCCGTGGCGGCCTGCTGCCCCGCGACCGGCCGGTCCGCGTCCATCTGCTCACGAGCCCGGCCGCGGTGACCCGCAGCGCCGATCTCCTGCTCGCCTGCGGCGCCTTTCCCTCGGCCACGGCGGATCCCGCCACGGTGGCGCATTTCGTCGAGGCCACGGGCGCCCTGCTCGTCAATCTCGGCATGCTCGAGCGCGAGCGGGAGGCCGCGATCGGCCACGCGGTCGCCGCGGCCAAGCGGCTCGGTCGCCCCTGGGTCCTCGATCCGGTCAAAATCGGCTATTCCGAGAACCGGCTCGCGCTCGCCCGTCGGCTCCTCGAGGCCGGCCCCGCGGTCCTCAAGCTGAATGCGACCGAGCTCGCCGCTCTGGCCGGCGCGACGGGCGAGGCGGCCGTGCGGGCGCTCGCGCGCCGCCATCGCTGCGTGGTCGCGGCCACCGGTCCCGTCGATCTCGTGAGCGACGGGACCCGCCTCGTCGCGATCGCGGGCGGCAGCCCGCTCCTCGACAAGATCACGGCGGCGGGCTGTGCGCTCGGTGCGCTGATCGCCGCCTACCTCGCCGCCGGCGAGCCGCCCCTCGAGGCGGCGGCCCTCGCCTGCGCCGCCATGGCGGTGGCCTCCGAGCGGGCGGCGGAGCGGGTCCGCGGGCCCGGAAGTTTCGCCGTCGCGCTGATCGACGAGTTCGCGGCTCTCGCGGCGGCCGACCTTCTGGCCGAGGCCAGGGTGGTCGAGCGGCCGCGGGTCGATCTCCGGCTCTACGGCATCCTCGATCCGGCCCGTGCCGGCCGCCGGCCGCTGCCCGAACTCGCCCGCGCAGCCGCGCGGGGCGGCGTGACCCTCCTCCAGCTCCGCATCAAGGGCGAGGAGACGCGGGCCATGGTGGAGACCGCCCGGGCGGTGCGAGCCGCCCTCGAGGGCACGGACGTGCCGCTCGTCGTGAACGATCGGGTCGACGTGGCCTTCGCCGCCGGCGCCGACGGCGTGCATCTGGGGCGCGACGATCTCGACCCCGGGCTCGCCCACGATCTGCTCGGGCCGGAGGCGATCCTGGGTGTCACCGTACACCACGGCCACGAGGCCCGCGCGCTGCCTGCCGGCCTCGCGACCTATGCCGGGCTCGGGCCGGTCTTCCCGACCGCTTCGAAGGACCCGGGCGACCCGCCGCTCGGACCCGAGGGGCTCGCCCGGTTGATCGGCGAGGTCCGCGCCGTCCATCCGGATCTGCCGATCTGCGGTATCGCCGGGATCGACGCCGCCAATGCCGGCTCGGTGATCGCCGCCGGGGCGGACGGGGTGGCGGTGATCGGGGCGGTCTTCGCGGCCGAGGACGTCGAGGCGGCCGCGCGGCGGCTGCGCGCCGCGGTCGATGCGGCCCTCGCGGAAAGGAACGACCCATGAGCCCGATCGCGCTCACCATCGCCGGCTCGGATTCGGGCGGAGGTGCCGGCATCCAGGCCGATCTCAAGACCTTCTCGGCACTCGGCGTGTTCGGCTGCTCGGCGATCACCGCCCTGACCGCCCAGAACACCACGGGCGTCCAGGGCGTCTTCCCGGTCGAGCCGGCCTTCGTCCGCCGCCAGATCGATTCGGTCTTCGAAGATCTACGGGTCGATGCCGTCAAGATCGGGATGCTCGGCACCGCGCCGATCATCGAGGCGGTCGTCGAGGCACTGCGCCACTGGCGGCCGCGGCTCGTCGTGCTCGACCCCGTGATGGTCGCCAAGGGCGGCGACCGGCTGCTCGAGGAGAGCGCGGTCCGGGCGTTGCGCGAGCGGCTCCAGCCGCTCGCCACGGTGATCACCCCGAACCTGCCCGAGGCGGCGGCGCTGCTCGGCGAGCCGCCGGCGAGCGAGCGCCGGGCGATGCCGGCGGTGGCCGCTCGCCTGCAGAGCCTCGGGGTGCCGAACGTGCTCCTCAAGGGCGGCCATCTCGAGGGCCCGGAGTGTCCCGATCTGCTGATGCACGGTGGCGAGTTGATCTGGCTCGAGGGCCGGCGGGTCCCGACCCGCCACACCCACGGCACCGGCTGCACCCTCGCTTCCGCGATCGCCGCTCTTTCCGCCCGAGGCTTCCCGCTACCGGCCGCCTGCCACGACGCCAAGCGCTGGCTCGAGGGCGCTCTGGCGGCCGGCGATCGGCTCGGTGTCGGCCACGGTATCGGCCCCGTCCACCATTTCTGGCAGCTCTGGCCGTCGCTCGAGGCGGCCGGGAGCCGCCGGGAGACCTCCCGGTGACCCGTCGCCGCACCTTCCTCGCCTCCGCCGCCGCGGCCCAGCTCGCGGCCCCCGGGATCCTGCGCGCCGACACGCCCTCGCGCTGGCGGATGGTGACCTCCTGGCCGCGCGGTCTGCCGGGGCCGGGCACGAACGCGCAGCGCCTCGCCGAGCGGATCGAGCGGCTCACGGGCGGGCGGATCCGGGTCCAGCTGCACGCCGCGGGCGAGCTCGTGCCCGCCCTCCAGGTCTTCGACGCGGTCGCGGGCGGGCTCGCCGAGCTCGGCCACACGGCCGCCCTCTACTGGGTCGGCAAGGCCAAGGCCGCGGCCTTCTTCACCACCGTCCCCTTCGGCTTGAGCCCGAGCGAGCACGTCGCCTGGGTCGAGCAGGGCGGCGGCCAGGCGCTCTGGGACGAGCTCTACGCCCCCTTCGGTCTCAAGGCCTTCATGGCCGGCAACTCCTCGCTCAACATGGGCGGCTGGTTCCGCCGGCCCGTCCAGGGGCTCGCCGATCTCGCGGGGCTCAAGATCCGCGCGGTCGGTCTGTCGGGCGAGATCTTCCGCAGGCTCGGCGCCACCCCCGTGGTGCTGGGCGTGCCCGACCTCTTCCCGGCCCTGCAGTCCGGCACGATCGACGCGGTCGAGTTCCTGGGTCCCTCCTCCGACCGTGCCCAGGGCTTCCACCAGGTGGCCAAGCACTATCTCTTCCCGGGTTTCACCAAGCCCAACGGCACGGCGGAGTGCCTGATCGCCCGGCGGGTCTGGGACGGCCTCGCCGAGGATCTCAAGGCCGCGATCGAAGCGGCCTGCGCGCAGGAGAACCAGTTCACGCTCCACGAGACCGACTGGCGCAACGCCGAGGCGCTCGCGGTCCTGGTCCGCGAGCACGGGATCGCGGTCGAGCCCTGGCCGCGCGAGGTGATCGAGAAGGCCCGCGAAGCTGCAGAGGCGATCCTGGCCGAGATCGCCGCCGCGGGTCCGCTCGAGCGGCGCATCGTCGAATCCTACGAGGCCGCCCGGCGTCGCCTCGCGCCCTGGTCCCAGGTCGCAGCGGGCGCCTATCTCGGCGCGCGCGGCCGGGTCGGCTGAGGAGGTCGGACGGTGGCGCTCCACCATCTGGTCGAGCCGGGCTCCTTCGTCGGCCGACTGATCGCGGCCGACCGCGAGGGCTGGCGCGCCTATACCGAGCACCCCTTCGTGGCGGGGCTGCAGACCGGGGACCTGCCGGAAGCCGCCTTCCGCCACTATCTCGTTCAGGACTATCGGTTCCTGATCCATTTCGCGCGGGCTTGGGCGCTGGCCGCCGTCAAGGCCGAGGATCCGACCGAGATCCGCGCCTGCGCCGCCACCGTCCACGCACTGATCGACGAGGAATTGAAGCTGCACATCCGCTACTGCGCCGGCTTCGGGATCGACGAGGCGGCGCTCCTCGCGGCTCCGGAGCATCCGGCCACCACCGCCTACACGAGCTTCGTCCTCGAGCGCGGCCTCGCGGGCGACCTACTCGATCTGCTCGTGGCCCTCGCCCCCTGTGTGGTGGGTTACGGAGAGATCGGCGCTCGCCTCTTGGCGGATCCCGCCACGCGGCTCGACGGCAATCCCTACCGGGCCTGGATCGAGACCTACGCCGGCGCGGCCTATGCCGCGGTCGCCCGCGCCGCTGCGGACCAGCTCGAGCGGGTGGCCGTCCAGCGGATCGGCGGGGCGATCGAGGCGAGCCCACGTTGGCCGGCACTAGTCACGACCTTCGCTCGTGCGACCGCCCTCGAAGTCGGTTTCTGGCAGATGGGGCTCGATGCAGCCCGTTGAGCCCGCCCCGGGTCTCGCGCTTGCGGTCGAGCGCCTCGGCTTCGAGGGCAGGCTCCTGTTCGAAGGGCTGGCGCTCGAGCTGCCGGCCGGACGGACGACCTGTTTGTTGGGTCCCTCCGGCGTCGGCAAGAGCACGCTCCTGCGGCTCGCCGCGGGCCTGTTGCCCGGAGCGCTGCGGACCGCCTCGGACGGCAAGCCGCTCGCCGGGCGGATCGCCTGGATGGCGCAGTCCGACCTCCTCCTCCCCTGGCTCACGGTCGAGGACAATCTCGTCCTCGGCTTTCGGCTGCGCGGGGCCGACCGGGAGAAGCTGCGCGCGGCGCGCGAGCGGGCCCGGGTGCTGCTCGAGCGGGTCGGGCTCGCCGAGCGCGCCCGCGCCCTTCCCCACGAGCTGTCGGGCGGCATGCGCCAGCGTGCGGCACTCGCCCGCACCCTCGTCGAGGATCGACCGATCGTGCTCATGGACGAGCCCTTCTCGGCGCTCGACGCGATCACCCGGCACCGGCTGCAGGAGCTCGCGGCCGAGCTGTTGCGCGGCCGCACGGTGTTGCTCGTCACCCACAGCCCGCTCGAGGCGCTGCGGCTCGGCCACGAGGTCCGGGTCCTCGAAGGCCTGCCGGCCCGGCTCGGGCCGCCGCTCAGACCGGCCGGCACACCACCGCGGAGCGCCGATCCCGCACTCCTCGCCCTCGAGGCCCGGTTGCTCGAAGAGCTCGCGGGCGCCGGCCGAGCGCCGCTCGAGGTTGCGGCATGAGCCGGTTGCGCCCTCTGCTCGTGGCTCTCGGCCTGCTCGCGCTCTGGCAGGCGCTCTGCCTCGCGACTGCCGTCCCGCCCTACATCCTGCCCGATCCCTGGCGGGTGGCCCGCGCGCTCTGGACCCGGCTCGACCTCGTCCTCGCCCACGCGGCCACGACCGGCCTCGAGATCCTCCTGGGCCTCTTTCTCGGCACGCTCCTCGGTGCGGCGAGTGCGCTTCTCCTCGCCGCCTCGCGGCGGGCCCGGATGTGGGTCCTGCCGGTGCTCGTGGTGAGCCAGGCCCTGCCGGTCTTCGCGCTCGCCCCGCTGCTCGTCCTCTGGCTCGGCTACGGGCTGCCGTCCAAGGTCGCGATGGCGGTGCTCATCATCTACTTCCCGGTCACGGCGGCCTTCCACGACGGCCTGCGGCGTACGCCCGAGGGCTGGCTCGAGCTCGCACGGGTGATGGATGCCCGCCCGGCCGCCATCCTCTGGCGGGTTCGCGTGCCGGCGGCGCTACCGGCCTTCGGCTCGGGCCTCAGGGTGGCGGCGGCGGTGGCACCGATCGGGGCCGTGGTCGGCGAGTGGGTCGGCAGCTCCGCGGGCCTCGGCTACCTCATGCTGCACGCCAATGCGCGGATGCAGACCGACCTGCTCTTCGCGAGCCTCCTGGTCCTCTGCGTGATGGCTCTTCTCCTCTGGCAGGCCGTCGACCGGCTCCTTCGACGCCTGGTCGTCTGGCCGAGCGAAACCCTCCACCCCGCCTGAAGTCGGACCCCGCGCATGATCCTACGCCTCGCGTTCCTCCTCGCTCTCCTGCTGGCCGCCGCCCCGACCGCGGCGGCCGAGCGGCTCACCGTGCTGCTCGACTGGTTCGTCAACCCCGACCACGGGCCGCTCGTGATCGCCCGCGAGAAGGGCTTCTTCCGCGAACAAGGGCTCGAGGTCGAGCTCGTGGCACCCGCCGATCCGAACGATCCGCCCAAGCTCGTCGCCGCCGGCAAGGCCGACATCGCCATCGGCTACCAGCCGCAGCTCCACCTCCAGGTCCACGAGGGCCTGCCCCTCGTCCGCTTCGGCACGCTCGTCGCCACCCCGCTCAACAGCCTGGTCTTCCTCGAGGGCGGCCCGATCCGGTCGATCCGCGACCTCGCCGGCAAGCGGGTCGGCTTCTCCGTGGGCGGCTTCGAAGAAGCGCTCCTGGGCGCCATGCTCGAGCGGGCCGGGCTGAAGCTCGCCGACGTTCGGCTGGTCAACGTCAATTTCGCTCTCTCGGCCGCCCTCCTCTCGGGCCAGGTCGACGCCGTGATCGGCGCCTTCCGCAATTTCGAGCTCCCCCAGCTCGCCCTCGAGGGGCGTCCGGGCCGGGCCCTCTTCCCGGAGGAGGAGGGTGTCCCGCCCTACGACGAGCTGATCTACCTCGCCCACCGCGACCGGATCGGCCGGCCCGAGCTCGCCCGCTTCCTGGCGGCGGTCGAGCGCGCGACCTTCTGGATGCTGAACCGGCCGGAAGAGGCCTGGACGGTCTTCTCCGCGACCGCCAAGGAGCTGCAGGACGAGCTCAACCGGAGGGCCTGGGCCGCCACCCTCCCCCGCTTCGCCCACGCCCCGGCCGCCCTCGATGCCGCTCGCTACACCCGCTTCGCCGCCTTCCTCCACGCGCGCGGCCTGATCGGCTCGCCGCCGCCGCTCTCGACCTACGCCGTGGACCTCGGCGCCCGCTGAGGCGAGCCCGGCCGGAGCGGGGCATCCGCCCACTCGCCCTCATCCGACCACCGGTTCCCCGGGTAGCCACGGTGTGGTCCCTCCTGTCCACGTCGTCTGGCCCGAGCACGACCTCGGGGTCGTCGACCACGCGCGGTTCGCCGAGGCGGCGCGGGCCGGCCGGGCCCTGCCGCTCCACCCCGAGGAGCCCGGCCTCCGGCGCGAGCCCGAGCCCCACGCCTCGCTCCGGCAGTGGGCGTTCCTGCGCGAACCGCTGCTCGCGCTGCGCGCGGCCCTCGACCGGCTCGGTGCGCCGCTCGTGGTAGGCACGGGCGAGGTGGTCCTGGTCCACGAGGATCCCCGCACCCGCCCGCCGAGTGCGGGGTTCGGGGCGCACGAGGAGGCCGGCAATCTCTGGACCTCCACCCGCGACCGGCGGGTCCGAGGCCGGGCCGATCCCGGAGACCCTACCGCGTCTTCCGACCGATCCGCCCCTCCACCCTCAGTACGGCGGGCGAAGCTCTGGGCGGTCCGTGAGCGGCCGGGCTTCGCCGAGCACACCGATGCGGTCCAGGAAAAGCACGGCTCGCGCAAAGCCGGCGTACCGAGGCCCGATCGGCGCTCGCGGACGGCGCCCCGCCCGTCCTGCCAGCTCCGGCTCGAGGTCTGATGCGCGCGGTGCACAGGAAGCCGCATCTGCCGAGCAAGATCTGCCCGGCCTGCGGCCGTCCCTTCGCCCGGCGCAAGCGCCGGGCGAACGCCCGGGACGCCGTGGCCTGGTGCCGGGAGCGCCGCCGAGGCACGGGCCGCCGGGCCGAAGCTCAGCCGAGCAGGAGCCCGAGCACACCGGCGGCCGCCGAGGCCCCGCCGCCGAGCCGCGGCAGGAGCGGCAGCGCCATCTTCCGGGCGGCCGTGGCGAGCGCCACGCCGTTGAAGTGGAGGAGCATCGAGGCGGTCACGAAGCCGGCCGCGTGGAGCACCGGCGCCGCGGTCTCGGGCAGCTCCGTGCCGTGGGCGTGGCCGTGGACGAGGCCGAAGAGCACCACGAGCGCGAGGCCGGCCGCGAGCGGCGGGCGGATCGCCAGCGCGCTGAGGAGCCCTACGATCACGAGCGAGGCCAGGATCCCGGTTTCGACCGCGACGAGCTCGATGCCGGTCGTGCCGAGGATCGCGCCGAGCAGCAGGCCGCCGACGAAGGCGGCGGGCGCGGCCCACACGGCGCGGCCACCGAGCCGAGCGGCCCACACACCGATCGCGAGCATGGCCAAGAGGTGATCCCAGCCGCCGAGCGGGTGCAGGAAGCCCTCGACCAGCCCGGCCCCGGCGGCGCCGACGGTGTGGGCGAGCGCCGGATCGGCCGAGGCCGAGAGCAGAAGCAGGGCGGCGACGAACCAGAGTGCGGAGCGGGACACGGGGCGAAACCTCCGAACGACCGCGACGGCGGCAGCAGCGCCTTCGTCGCGCGGCTCCCTCAAGTCTTGCAAGCGCCGCGCCGGAGCCGATCGGCCGGGCGGCCCCCGACCCCGCTTGCCCACGACTCGTCCGAGCTGCCCGCCGCATGGGCAGGCGCGAGACCCGATGTCGTTCCTTTAACGGAACAACATGTCGGGCAGCGAGCGACGGACCGGGACGGCGGCGCCGACCCTTCGCCCCTCGAGCAGGATGCTGCCGAGATGCACGGCGACCACGCTCCAGGCCGGGCCGTCCGGCACGAGGAGCGGTGCGCCGGACAGGCCCTGGCTCGCGACGCAGCCGTGCAGCACGAGCCCGGCCGGTCCCGGGCCGGGCTCGATCGGGCAGGGACGCAGCCGCACCGGGAGATGCGGCCGATCCTGGGCGTAACCCAGGAGCTGGGCCCGAGGCGCCGCGACCGGCCGGCCGCCCGGCCAGCCGACGGGCAGCGGTTGGAGCAGGTCGAGGTCGAGCAGAGTGCGCTCCAACCGCAGGACCGCCCAGTCTGTCTCGAGGCGAGTCGGCACCCCGCGCTCGTCGAAGGCGAGGTCGGGGGCGAGGCGGAACGCGACCGCTCGCGCATGCGCGACGTGCTGGCCGCGTCGCCAGCCGGCTACGAAATGGACCTCCTCCGGATCGTAGAGTCGGCCGCGCCGGTGCGACCACAGGCAATGCGCCGCCGTCAGCACCTCCGAAGAGCCCACGAGCGTGCCGGTACAGAAGCCGTGCGGGACGTTGACCCGGCCGATCGCGTTCCAAGTGAAAACGGGTTCGAGCGGCTCCGGCGCCGCCGCGGCCGGTGGCGACCCGAACGCCGCCGAGAGCACGAGCGCGGCGAACAGCCGCCTCGACCGGACGAGCCTGCCGACGACGCGGGAGGGGCTCACGCGGGAGGGTTGCGGGTCGCCATGGCGGGGCGCAGCATGCCGGCCGAGGCGGGTGCCGGCAAGCTCCGTGCCCCCGGGACGGCGGCCGCGCCCCGGGGGCGCGAGCGAGAGGCGCGTGGCGGACGGAGGACGGTTTTGGGCTGGACCATCTGGTGGTCGAAGGGGACCGGAGCCTGGGCTCCGCAGCTCTGTCTCGAAGAAGCCGGCGTCGCTTACGAGCGGGTCGAGGTCGACACCCGCGCCGGCGCCCAGCACACGCCCGGCTATCGGGCGCTCAACCCGCTCGGCCAGATACCGGCCTTGGGCCTGCCGGACGGCACGGTGATCACCGAGAGCGCGGCCATGGTGCTGCATCTCGCCGATTCCTTCCCGCAGGCCGGACTTCTGCCCGAGCCGGGCACGCCCGCGCGCGCGGTGGCGCTGCGCTGGCTCCTGTTCGGCGCCACCCAGATC
>DAIOUO010000055.1:0-14246 GCA_036759485.1 Geminicoccaceae bacterium
CCCCTGGATGTGGTCGGCTTCCTCGCCCTCGTCGGCAAGCGACCACGGGCGGAGATCGAGGGCGCCCTCGCCGAGGTGGGTGTGGCCGGGCTCG
Organism: Geminicoccaceae bacterium; assembly: GCA_036759485.1. Classification (GTDB taxonomy): domain Bacteria; phylum Pseudomonadota; class Alphaproteobacteria; order Geminicoccales; family Geminicoccaceae; genus JANXAZ01. The sequence goes on from DAIOUO010000055.1 coordinate 95, forward strand.
AGCGGCGGCAGATGCGCGATCTGTCGGGCGGCGAGCTGCGCCGCGTGCTGCTCGCCCGCGCCCTGCTTCGGCGACCCGAGCTCCTCGTGCTCGACGAACCGTTGAGCGGCGTCGACCTCGCCGGGCAGCTCGAGCTCTACGAGCTGATCGGCGCGGTCCGGCGCCGGCGCGGCTGCGCCGTGCTCCTCGTGAGTCACGACCTGCACCTCGTGATGGCCGGCACGGACCGCGTGTTGTGCCTCGACCGCCACGTCTGTTGCAGCGGTTCGCCCGAGGCCGTCGCGCGCGATGCCGCCTTCCTCCGCCTTCTCGGCGACCGTTGGGCACAGGTGGTCGCGTTCTACCAGCACCACCACAGCTGCCGTCACGACGATGCGGCCTACGGGCCCGACCGGTGATCGAGGGCTTCCTTCTGAGGGCGCTGCTCGCCGGCGCGGGTATCGCGCTCGTCGCCGGGCCTCTCGGGGCCTTCGTCGTCTGGCGCCGGCTCGCGATCTTCGGCGAGGCGCTGGCCCACTCGGCTCTCTTGGGCGTGGTTCTCGCCTACCTCCTCGATATCGACCCCACCATCGGCCTCGTCCTGTTCGCGGCACTGCTCGCTACCGCCCTCTGGGCCCTCGAGGAGCAGCGGATTCTCCCGACCGACACGGTTCTGAGTACGCTCGCCCACGGCGCCCTCGCCGCCGGACTCGTGCTCGTGAGCCTCGTCGACTGGCTGCGGATCGACCTCTTCGCGTACCTGTTCGGTGACATTTTGGCGGTCTCGGACCGCGATCTCCTCGTGCTGGCGGTCCTGCTGTTGCTGGTCGGTCTCGCTCTGGCACGGCACTGGCGCGGGCTCGTCTCGCTCACCGTCGAGCCGGACCTGGCGCGGGTCGAAGGTGTGCCGGTACGAGCGCTCCGCCTGCTGCTCGACCTGTCCATCGCCGCTGCGATCGCGGTCGGCATGAAGCTCGTGGGTATCGTGCTGGTCGTCTCGCTGCTCGTGGTACCGGCCGCCACTGCCCGCCCTTGGGTCCGCACACCCCACGGCATGGCGGCGCTGGCTGCCCTCACGGGGGTCGTCGTGACCGTCTCGGGGGTGCTCGCCTCGGCCCTCGTCGATCTGCCGACGGGGCCCACGATCGTGCTCGCCGCGGTCCTGGCCTTCCTCGTGAGCACCACGGCGAGCCGGCTGCTCGAGTGGCGGCTCGCCAGGGGCGGGCCGGCGAGGCTGGCGGGAGGCCCGCTTCGGCGCTAGCTTCCGCCCAGGTGCGGGGTGCCGAAGTGTCGAGCGAGTCGGGCGATCCCTTCCCGCGGGCCGGACACGATCACGCCCTCTGCGTGCGCGATGCGCTCGACCGGGCGGCTGCGGTCTGTGCCCAACGGGGCGTGCGGCTGACCGAGCTGCGCCGGCGTGTCCTCGAGCTGGTCCTCGACCGTCACGCCCCGGTCGGCGCCTACGACATCCTCGAGCGGCTTTCGGCCGAGCGCGGCCGCGTGGCACCGCCCACCGTGTATCGAGCCCTCGACTTCCTCGTGAGCCAGGGGCTGGTCCACCGCGTCGACAGCCGCAATGCCTTCGTCGGCTGCGTGCGCGCCGAAGGGCCGCATCGCGCCTGTTTCCTCCTGTGCATCGAGTGCGGTACGGTCGCCGAACTCGTCGATCCCGAGCTCGAGGCGGCGGTCGCCGACCTCGCCCGGCGTGCCGGCTTCGAGATCACCCGCCAGGTGGTCGAGATCGAGGGGCGCTGTGCCGCCTGCGGCGCTCGGGAGACCGTCCCATGAGGGCCTTCGCGGGATCGCCCGCTGCCGTCCTTCCGCTGTCGGCGGGTGGAGCGCTGGCGCATCCGTACGGCCGGATGGTCGCGGTCGGGCCGGCCCGTCGGTTCGACGAGCTCGTGAGGGCCACCCCGGCCAACGATATCGACCGCGACCGCAACGGCCGGTTCCATGCCGCGGAGACGGCCAGGACGGAACGCGAGGCCTTCGCCGCTCCGGCCGAGCTCGACTGGCCGAAACGGCTCCGGGTGGACGGGCGCCCGGTCGAGCCGCATCCGCCGAGCGGCGTCGTCGGCGAGCTCGAGGCGAGACTGGCGCGCGAGGCCCTACGTGCCAGTAGCGCATCCGCCGAGCGGCGTCGTCGGCGAGCTCGAGGGGGCCTCGTGACCTGTCGCTTGGAGCGGCGGCTTTCGGCTCCGATCGATCCGCGGGCCGCATCCGTGGCGCTCACCGTCGCCGATCCGTCCCGGCACGTCGAGCCGATGCTCGATCCCGAAGCCCCGGCTCGGCTCCTGGGCGAAGCTCCGGCCTCCCGCGAGCTCGGTTTCGAGCCCGATACGAGCCCCGCGAACGTCGTCGTCCCGGTTCCACCGGTGGGGGCGACGCTCGTCTGCCGGCGGAGTTCCCGAGCGGTGCGCAAAGCGCTCGCGCTCCTCCTCCTGCCCCTCGCCCAGCGGGCGAGCCTCGCCGCTTCCGACGGGCCCGGGAACGCGGAGGTGACGCCGAGCGGTCCGGCCGAGCCGACGGCCGCGTGCCGGAGCGGTGGCGCGCTCGCCGACTTTCAGCGCACCGCCGATCGCGAGATCGCGAAGCATCCGAGGGCGATCCGCGACGGTCAGGGGGGCGGCCCGCTCCCTCCGGGCCTCCTCCTCGCTCTCCTCTCCGGAGCCGCGCACGCCGCCGGACCGGGCCACGGCGAGCTCGTGGTCGCGGGCTATTTCCTGTCGCGCGAGGCCCGCATCGCCCGCGCCCTCGCCACGGGCGCGCAGACCGCCCTCCTCGACGTCGTTTCCGCGATCGTGATCGTCGGCTTCGCCGATTTCCTGCTGCGGCGGGCCTTCGGCGGCGTTCCGGTCGAGATCCCGGCCGTGCGGATCGCGAGCTCCGCGCTCGTCTTCGCGAGCGGCCCCCCGATGCTGGCGCGCGCCGGACGGCGAAGCCTCGCGGGCGGAGACGAGACCGGCCACGATCGGGTGGCGGATCACGCCCAGCCGCATCGGCACCGTGCCGGCTGTGGCTGCGGCGCGCACGCCCCTCCGCGCGCTGGCGGCCTTCTGGCACTTCCGATCGGTCTCGTGCCTCGCGAGGTCTCGCTCCTGATTCTCTTCTGTGCGCTCGCCGACGACACGCTGCTCGAGGGCCTGCTCCCGCTCCGTTTCATCGCCCTCGGCACGGGCATCAGGATGGGGGGCCTCGGGCTCGCGAGCGTGTGGGCCCGCCGCTTCCTCTTCGACCGGGCCGAGGCGGCGCGACCCGCCGTGCCGCCCGGCTGCCTCTTGGAACTCCGCGGCGCCGGCCCGGTCACCGTCGTGGGCGGCCTCTTGTCGGCCGGCAGCCTTTGACCGCTCGCCGCATCGTCGTCGGCATCAGCGGCGCCTCGGGCGCGATCCTGGGCGTGCGCCTGCTCGAGATCCTGCGCGAGCTCGAGGTGGAGACGCATCTCGTTCTAACTCGGGCCGCCGTCCTCACGATCGGCCACGAGCTCGGCAGGCCGATCGGTTCGGTGAAGGCGCTCGCGAGCGTGGTCCATCCGCTCATGGACGTCGGTGCCGCGATCGCCTCCGGCTCGTTCCGCACCGACGGGATGATCGTCGCACCCTGCTCGATGCGCACGCTCGCCGCTATCGCGACCGGTGTAACCGACACGCTGCTCACCCGGGCGGCTGACGTCGTGCTCAAGGAGCGGCGCCGGCTCGTCCTCCTCGCCCGCGAAACCCCGCTGCACCTCGGACATCTGCGCAACATGGTGGCGGTCACCGAGATGGGCGCGGTGGTGATGCCGCCGGTGCCGGCCTTCTACGCGGCGCCGGCTTCGCTCGATGCGATCGTCGACCAGATCCTCGGCCGCGCCCTCGATCTGTTCGAGCTCGACTGGGCCAAGGTGACACGCTGGCGCGGCGGTCGGCCCGGTGAAGTCGTCGGCTCCGGCCCCTCGCGCGAGGGTTGACGCACTCGCCGCCGCCGGCAGAGAAGCGGGCCGTAGCCGATCCCAGACCCGCAGGGAGGTCTCACGATGCTCCGGGCCCGCCCGACCCGCCGTCGACTCCTCGCATCCGTGCTCCGGCTCGCGGCGCTCACCGCCTTGCCGAGTGCTCTGGCGCGGGCCGACACAGCGAATTTGCGGCTCGGCGAGGCGCGGCCTTTCTCCTTCGAGTGGCTGGTGGAGCACGCCCGTGCCCTCTCCCGCCGCGAATACGTGCCGCCCCCGCGCCCGGCCCCCGAGATCGTGGATCAGATCGACTACGACGCCCACGGCAAGCTGCGCACCAGGCCCGAATACGCGCTCTGGGGCCGCTCGGGCGGGGTCTACCCGATCACCTTCGTCCACAAGGGTCGCTTCTTCCCGAAGACGGTCCGACTTCACATGGTCGAGGGAGGCGAGGCCCGCGAGATCCTCTACGACCGTGCCTATTTCACGATTCCCGATGACCACGTGGCCGCCAAGCTGCCGCCGGACGCCTCGGCCTTCGCGGGTTTCTGGATCCAAGAGAGCCGCCGCGTCGGCACCTGGTACCGCCGTGAGCCCTGGGTGACTTTCTCGGGCGCCTCCTACTTCCGTGCGGTGGGCGAGCTCGGGCAGGTGGGCCTTTCCGCCCGCGGTATCGCCGTCAACGTCGCCGATCCGACCGGACAGCCGGAGGAGTTCCCCGACTTCACCCACTTCTGGTTCGAGCCCTGTCCTCGGGAGGGGGACCCGCAGATCGTCTATGCCCTGCTCGATGGACCGAGCCTCGCCGGAGCCTATCGCTTCGTCATGAGCCGGACCCGGGCGGTGATCATGGACATCTCCTGCCGGCTCTTCCTTCGTCGTGACGTGGCGCGGCTCGGGATCGCCCCGCTCACGACGATGTTCTGGTTCGCCGAATATCCCTCGCGCGATCGCTTCGACTGGCGTCCCGAGGTCCACGACAGCGACGTACTCGTACTCTGGAACGGCGCTGGCGAGCGGCTCGTGCGACCGCTCAACAATCCGCCGCGCATCATCGCCTCGAGCTTCTTCGACGAGAACCCGAAGGGCTTCGGCCTCGCCCAGCGCGACCGCGACTACGACCATTATCTGGACGGTGTGAACTACCATCACCGCCCGACCGCCTGGGTCGAGCCGAAAGGCGAGTGGGGCCGCGGCGTCGTTCAGCTCGTCGAGATTCCGACCGACGACGAGATCCACGACAACGTCGTGGCCTACTGGCTCGCCGAGCGGCCGACCCAGGCCGGCGACGCGCTCGCCTACGACTACCGCCTCCACTGGCTCGAGTTCGACCCCTTCTTCCCGATCGTCGACTTCGCACGGGTGGTGGCCACGCGCGTGAGCCGCGGCGGGATCCCGGGTCAGCCGCGCCCCAAGGGCATCGTCAAATTCTGGCTCGAGTTCGACGGCGCGATCCTGGGCTCCATCCCCTGGGGTGTGCGGCCCGAGGTCGTCGTCTGGGCCTCGCGCGGGGAGATCTCGATGCGTCGTTCCGAGCCCGTCTGGCACACGCCGCGCTGGTTCGGCACCTTCGATTTGGCGGTGGAGGGACGCGACCCGATCGAGCTCAGGGCCTTCCTCGCTCTCGACGGCAAGCCGATCAGCGAGACCTGGCTGTTCCAGCTCCACCCCGACCTCTTGCCGCTCTGAGGCGCTGCGGGTGGGGCGAGCCCGCCCGATCCCGCTCGCTCGAGCAGATCGCTCAGGAGCCGACAGGTCGTGCAATGGCCGCCGCCGCGACCGCGGCCGAGCTCGGCGGATTTCTCCTCCTTCTCGTTGTCGAGGCCGATCCGACGATCGCCTTCGCGGTCCCGGGCTTTCGGACGGTCCGCACCGGCGGCGCGGCGCGCCGCGATCCGTCGGATCGGGGCCGACCGGTCAGCGGCTCGAGGCGCGGGCGCCGCCGCGGCGCTCCTCGACCAACCGATCGAGGTCGATGTCGAAAGCGCCCGCGGGCAGCCGATGGGCGATGCCGCGATGGCAGTCGATACACGTCTTGCCCTCGATGGCCGCCTTCTCGTGCCGGGCGGCCGAGCGCGGCTCCTGTTGCGACAGGTCCATGAACCCGAAATCGTGACAGTTGCGGCATTCGCGCGAATCGGTCGTCTTCATCGCGTACCAGACGTTCTGCGCGAGCTGCATCCGCTTGGCCTCGAACTTGGCCGGGGTGTCGATCGAGCCGCGGAAATGGTGCCAGAGCTCGTTGGTCGCCTGGATCTTGCGCACGACCTTGTGGATCCAGGGATCGGGCACGTGGCAGTCCGGGCAGGAGGCGCGCACCCCGGTCCGGTTCGAGTAGTGGATAGTCGTCCGGTACTCCCGATAGACGTTGGCCTCCATCTCGTGACAGGAGATGCAGAACGTTTCCGTGTTGGTGAGTTCCATCGCCCAGTTGAAGCCGCCCCAGAACACGATGCCGGCGAAGAACCCGACCACGAGCAGGCTCCCGGCCGCCCAGCGCAAAGACGGCCGAGTGAAGGCCCGCCAGGTCCGGCGGAGGAGACCGACCCGCGCCTCGGCGGCTTCCGCCGTGCCCGCGGTCTCGGGAAAAGGGCTCGCGGCCATGACCGATCTCCCACCCGAACTCAGCGGAGCTCGTTGGCGTTACGGAAGGTGTTGCCCACGAGACTCGGCGCGTTGGCCTGCGGCACGTGGCACTGCGTGCAGAACCAGCGATTACGGGCGACGTGGTCGAGCATCACGCCGTCACGGCCCTTGTAGTGGGTCTCGCTGATCTTCGGGGCGCCTTCCCGTACATTGTTCGGCCAGTCGTGGCAGGACAAACATTTGTTGACCTTGAGGTCGATCTCGTAGCCGGCGATCCGGTGCGGGATCAGCGGCGGCTGCTGGCGATAGGCGCGCTCCATCGGCCCGCCGGTCTCCTGCCGGAATACACTGGGTGCCGTGTCGGGCTCGTCGACCGCGGAGTCGCCGCGCAGGCTCCTGGGCTCCTGACCCAGGGCGGCGGCCGCGACGAGCGTGCCGGCGAGCAGGACGAGAGCGAGGATCCGGGTGCTGGTCACGGGACGACCTCCTCGGGCTGGGCGCGGGTCGGAGAGGCCGGCGGTGCGGCCGGCCCGGGCTCCTCGCGCCGGTCGAAGCGGTGGGTGAAGCGGTAGACCCGCTTCGAGCAGACATCGATGCAGCGACCGCAGCTCGTGCAGTCGTGGTCGAGGATCACCGGGCTCGCGCCACGGGCAGCACCCTTGAGCGCGGGCGAGATGACGTGCGGCTCCGGGCAGACCGCGTAGCAGTCCATGCAGTCGTCGCAGGCGACACGACGGGCGGCCGAGACCTTGACGAGCGACAGCCGGTTGATCTGCCCGTAGAACGCCCCGACCGGACAGAGATGGCCACAGAACCCCCGCCGGCTCACGAAGAGATCGAACAGGAGCACCGCGAGCACGACGAAGAGGCCCCCCGTCGTTCCGAAGACGATCGCTCGGTGCAGCATCGTGATCGGGTTGACGAACTCCCAGAGGATCGTGCCGGTCACGGCCGACCCGAGGAGCGCCATGGCGAGCGACGCCACCCGCGTGCCGCGTCTCGGCTGCCACCCCTTACCGATCCCGAGCCACTCGGCGAGCCGGTGGGCGAGGTCGGTCACCGGGTTGATCGGGCAGACCCAGCTGCAATAGGTCCGCCCGCCGACGAGCAGGTAAACCACGAGGACGATCGCGACACCCAGGATCGCCGTCGCGGCGGGTCGATGGCCGGCGGCGAGCGACTGCAGGAAGACGAAGGGATCGGTGAGCGGCAGCAGGCCGAACGTCCGGCTCGATGCCAAGGTGCCGTCGACCAGCCGCCAACCGAGCCAGGGACCGAAGAGGAAGATCGCGAGGAAGCCCGTCTGAGAGCAACGCCTGAGGATCAGCCAGCGATGCGCGCCGAGCCATCCCTTGACGCGAACGGCCTCTGCGCCGGGCCGCTCGGGCGTCCTCATCGCGCGATCTCCGGCGTGCCGGGCGGCGGCTCGGGGAGGCGGTCGGGAAGATCGATCACGCCCTCGATCAACGAACGGCCGGCCTTCTCCTTCTCCTTCCAACCCCAGCGATAGTGTCGGCCGACCTCGCCCTTGGCGAGCCGACGCGGCAGGACCTTGATCGCCGGCTCCTCGAGGACGCAGGCCTTCTCGCACTTGCCACAGCCCGTGCAGGCGTCACTGTGGACCGTCGGCACGAAGATCGCGTGCTTGCCGGTTCGGCGATTGTGCGAGGGCTCGAGGGTGATCGCCTTGTCGATCAGCGGGCAGACCCGGTAGCAGACGTCGCAACGCAGCCCCTGCCAGTTGAGGCAGGTCTCGTGGTCGACCAGGACCGCGAGCCCCATCCGGGCCTCTTCGATCTGCTCGAGCCCTTTGTCGAGTGCCCCGGTCGGACAGGCCTTCACGCAGGGTATGTCCGGGCACATCTCGCACGGCACCTCGCGCGCCCTGAACCAGGGCGTACCGGCTGCCGGACCGTCGACCAGGTCGGCGAGCCGGAGGGTCCCGTACGGGCAGTCGCGCACGCAGAGCCCGCAACGGACGCAGGCGCCGAGGAACGCGTCCTCGGGCAGGGCTCCGGGCGGACGCAGCGCGTCGGGCGGGAGTGCCCGCGCCCGCCGGGCGAGCCAAGCGAGCACCAGCCCGGCGCAGGCTGCACCGGCCGCACCCCGTACCGCCGCCTCGAGGAAGCGGCGCCGCTCGGGCGAGAGCGGAGCCATGGCGCGATCTCCTCTCGCCGACGCCTCAGACCGGCGTCACCTTGCAGGCGCACTTCTTGAAGTCGGTCTCCAGCGAGATCGGGCAGGTGGCGTCGAGCGTGAGCTTGTTGACGAGCTGGCTCTCGTCGAACCAGGGGAAGAACACGACTCCCTGCGGGGGCTTGTTGCGCCCCTTGGTCTCGACCCGAGTCTCGACCTCGCCGCGCCGGGTGGCGACCTTGACCACCTGGCCGCGCCGCAGCTTCAACCGCCGCGCATCGTCCTCGTTCATGAACAAGACGGCGTTCGGGAAGGCCCGGTGGAGCTCGGGAACGCGTCGGGTCATCGAGCCCGAATGCCAGTGCTCGAGCACCCGCCCGGTGACGAGCCAGAACGGATAGTCGAGGTCGGGGCTTTCGGCGGGCGGCTCGTAGGGCAGCGCGAACACGTAGGCACGCCCGTCCTTGTTGCCATAGAATCGTACGCCCTCGCCCGGTGCGACATAAGGGTCGTAGCCCTCGCGGAAGCGCCAGAGCGTCTCCTTGCCGTCGACCACCGGCCAACGCAGGCCGCGTGCCTTGTGGTAGACGTCGAACTCGGCGAGATCGTGGGCCTTGCCCAGCCCGAACCGCCGATACTCTTCGAACAGGCCCTTCTGCACGTAGAAACCGAAATGCTTCGATTCGCTGTTCGGGTAGCCGGGCTGGAGCTGATCGAGCCCGAATCGGTCGACCACTCCGTTCCTGAAGAGAACCTCGAAAAGCGTTTTCCCACGATATTCGGGTTTCTTGGCGATCAGCTCCTCGGGCCAGACCTCCTCGACCGTGAACCGCTTGGAGAACTCCATGATCTGCCAGAGATCCGAGCGGGCCTCGCCGGGTGCTTCGACCTGCTGACGCCAGAACTGCGTGCGCCGCTCGGCGTTCCCGTAAGCACCCTCCTTCTCGACCCACATCGCCGTCGGCAGCACCAGATCGGCCGAGAGCGCAGTCACCGTCGGGTACGGATCCGAGACGACCACGAAGTTTTCTGGGTTACGGTAGCCGGGATAGGTCTCCTCGTTGAGATTCGGAGCGGCCTGCATGTTGTTAGTGCACAGCACCCAGTAGGCATTTAGCTTGCCGTCCTTGAGCATCCGGTTTTGTAAGACCGCATGGTAGCCAGGCTTGTCGGGGATCGTACCTTCCGGCAATTGCCAGATGGTTTCTGCAATCTTGCGATGCTCCGGATTCGTGACGACCATGTCGGCCGGCAATCGATGGCTGAAGGTGCCGACCTCGCGTGCCGTGCCGCAGGCCGAGGGCTGGCCCGTCAAGGAGAACGGACCGTTGCCGGGCTCGCTGATCTTCCCGGTCAGGAGGTGCACGTTGTAGACGAGCTGGTTCACCCAGGTCCCACGGGTGTGCTGATTGAAACCCATGGTCCAATAAGAGACCACCTTGCGCTTGGGATCGGCGTAGAGCTCGGCCAGCTCCACGAGCTTCTCGGCTGGCACACCGGAAAGTCCCGCGACCTTGTCGACCGTGTATTGGGCCACGAAGGCGGAATAGGCCTCGAAGTCGATCGGCTCGGCGGCTGCGGCCTTGTCGGCATTCGCCGCGGCCTTCTGCAGAGGATGCTCGGGTCTCAGCCCGTAGCCGATGTCGGTCGCTCCCTTGCGGAACGCGACGTGCTTCTCGACGAAGTCACGGTTCACCCGGCCGGTCGAGATGATGTGGTGGGCGATGAAGTTGAGGATCGCCAGATCGGTTTGCGGCTTGAAGACGATTGCGAGATCGGCGAGCTCGAAATTGCGATTCTCGAAGGTCGAGAGCACCGCGACCTTGACGTGCTCCGCGGTCAACCGGCGATCCGTCAGCCGCGACCACAGAATGGGATGCATCTCCGCCATGTTCGCGCCCCAGAGCACGAAGGCGTCGGCGTGCTCGAGGTCGTCGTAGCAGCCCATCGGCTCGTCGATGCCGAAGGTTCGCATGAAAGCCGCGACCGCCGAGGCCATGCAGTGCCGGGCATTCGGGTCGATATTGTTGGAGCGGAAGCCTGCCTTCATGAGCTTGGCGGCGGCGTAGCCTTCCCAGATCGTCCACTGCCCCGAGCCGAACATCCCGACCGCCGACGGCCCCTTCTCCTTCAACGCCTTCTTGAAGTGGCGGGCCATCACGTCGAAGGCCTCGTCCCAGGAGACCGGCGTGAGCGTGCCGTTCTTGTCGTACTTCCCGTTGCGCTTGCGCAGCAGCGGCCGCCTCAGCCGGTCCTCGCCGTACATGATCTTGGACAGGAAATAGCCCTTGATGCAGTTGAGGCCGCGGTTCACCGGGGCCTCCGGGTCACCCTGCGTCGCCACCACGCGGCCGCCCTTGACCCCGACGAGTACGCTGCAGCCGGTGCCGCAGAACCGGCAGGGTGCCTTGTCCCAACGGATGTCGGAAACGCCGTTGGCCGCCTGCCCGACCGCGCCCGGCAAGCTCACGCCCGCCGCCGAGGCGGTCGCGAGCAGGGCCGTGGACTTGATGAGCTCACGCCTGGACTGCAGCATCGCCTTCCTCCTCGGGCTCGGCATGGTGGTAGACGAGGCCTGCGGCCAGCACCCCCTCGACCCGGTGCAGGGCCACAAGCGTCTCGCCGGCACGAGCCGTTTCCGCCTCTTCGACGGTGACGATCATGCGGTGGTCGGCGGTCACGTGATGCACCTCGACCCCGGGCATCGCCGCCAGCACGGCGCGCACCCGCTCGAGCCAGCCGGGCCGGACGTGGACGAGCACCCCGCAGATGTTCACGGGACCTCCGCGACCTCGATCGCGTGGACGGGACAGAGGCTCACACAGGAGCCGCATCCGGCGCATTGATCGGCGTCAACGATCGGCCGCGACAGGCCGCCACGCTCCGCCCGGAACCGGATCGCCCGAGCCTCGCAGGCCTCCTCGCAGAGCCGGCATGCGACCCCTCGGGTGCTCAGGCACGCGCTCGCCACCCGAGCCGCGCCCGGCCGGCGACGACCCCCCGCCCGGTCGAGCGCGCCCGTCGGGCAGACTTCGACGCATCGCCCGCAGAAGCTGCAGCCGGCCTTCTCGAATCGGAGTTCCGGGAAGCCGCCGCGGCCGGCGACGAGCACACCCTCGGGACAGGCCTCGCTGCACGCGTCACACCGCGTGCAGCGCTCGCGAAACGCCGCGATCGCCCAGGGCGGCGGCAACCGCCGGGGGGCGTTCGAGAGCCGTCCGCGCAAAAACGAGGAGCGGTCGAATGTGACCATCGTCGTGTCCCGCCAGCCGGGCCCGCCTTCTCGACCGGCAGCGGGACGGACGCATTGATTCAGATCAAAGGGACGTGTATTCGGTTCTCCTGTTAAAGACGTTTCGGAAACGAGGGTCAGAGCTCGTCCGGACGGATCGCGGTTCCCCGCTCGGCCGCCTCGAGTACCGCGAGCGTCGCGGCGAGCGTGGCGAGACCGCCTCGGGCGTCGAGCACCGGTGGCTCCTCGCGGCGCACGACGCGGCAGAAATGGCGGATCTCGAGGCCGAGCGGATCCTCCTCGACCACCGTTCGGCGCAGGCATTCGAGCGGCGCCATCCAACCCTCGTCGTTGCGGTGCCGCCAGAGCTCGAGACCGGGCAAGGCCAACGAGGCTCGGGTGCCGCCGATCCGAAGGCAGGCTTCGCCGGAGCGGGGAAACCAGCGGCTCTCGCCCGAGCCGTGTTCCCAGCTCCAGGGTGCGGCGATCCCGTCCGAGACCGACAGGGTGCCGAGCGCGCCATCGGCGAAACGCAGCAGGGCCGCCGCCGTGTCCTCGGTCTCGAAGCCCCGGAACCGGTTCGAAGCGAGCGCCTGGACTTCGACGATCTCGCCCACGAGGTTGCGCAGATCGTCGATCACGTGGACGAGGTTGGTCAGCACGGGCCCAGCACCCCTCCGCCGCCGCCAGGCCGGAGCGAAGTAGGGCTCGGGCTTGGCGAGCCAAGTGACCGCGTCGACGAGCAGGATCCGGCCGAGGGTACCCTCCGCGATCAGCGCCTTGGCGGCCCGGATCCAGGGGCTGTGGCGGCGATGGTGGCCCACGAGCACCGGAACGGCGCGCGCCTCCGCCACGGCGACGAGCCGGCGACCCGCCCCGATCGTGTCGGTGACGGGCTTCTCGACGAGCACGGGCAGACCCGCCTCGATGCAGGCGATCGCCTGCTCGGCGTGGAGCTGGCTCGGGGTGGCGAGGATCGCGGCATCGGCGAGGCGCCGCTCGAGGAGCTCCTCGAGGCTCGCGAGCACCGGAGCGCCGAAGCGCGCGGCGGCCGCCGCGGCCCCGGGCTCGGGCTCGACGATCGCCGCGAGCCGGGCTTCGGGCGCTTCGATCACCCGCCGCACATGCTCGCGTCCGATCAGCCCGTAGCCCACGACCGCGATCGCGACCCGCTCCACGGCTTTTCCTCCCCTCCTCCCCTCGTTGGGCTTGGTGCCCGCTGCGGGATTCGAACCCGCACGCCCCGAAGGGCGGAGGATTTTAAGTCCCCTGCGTCTGCCGGTTCCGCCAAGCGGGCACGGGCTCCCGATGCGCCGCGTGGGCGGCTTCGGCAAGCGTCTCCCTCAGACCAGCAGCTCCTCGCTGGTCGCCACCCCGGCCTCCCGCATGGCCTCGAGGAAAGCCCCGGCGGCCCGGTCGATCGCCTCGGCGTCGGCCGAGCGGAAGACGATCGTGGTGCCGGGGGTGCCCATCCGCATGAAGGGATAGCTGCCGATGTCGACCGAGCGATGAGCGTCCTGGATCGCCGCCAGCCGGTCGGCGATCTCGCCCTCTGGCGCGAAGCACACGATGCTGCGCGAACGGATCGGCGGCCCGCCCTGGAGCCGGGCTCTGAGCCCGTCGAGCATCGCCTGCATGATCCTGGGGACACCCGGCAGCACGAACACGTTGCCGATCACGAAGCCCGGCGCCGCCGAGACCGGGTTGTCGATCAGCTCCACACCCTCCGGCATGTCGGCCATCTTCATCCGCGCGGCGGTCACCTTGTCGGGCGGGTAGTAGGCCAGGAGCCGGCGCTCGGCCTCGGCGTTGCGGCCGAAGGGGACACCGAACGCCTTGGCGATGCTGGCCGCGGTGATGTCGTCGTGGGTCGGCCCGATACCGCCCGTCGTGAACACGTAGCGATACCGCGCGCGGCACTGGTTCACCGCTTCCACGATCGCCGCCTCTTCGTCCGGCACCACCCGTGCCTCCGCGAGGCGGATGCCGAGCTCGCCAAGAAAGCGCGCGATGTAGGCCAGATTGGCGTCCTGCGTCCGGCCGGACAGGATCTCGTTGCCGATGACGATCAGGCAGGCGGTCGGGGTCTCGGCCATCGCTCCTCCGGACAGACGTTCCGCCCACTCGTCCTAGCCGTTGCGAGCCCACCCGACCACCCGCTCGTCCCGGCCCGCCGGGCTTGTCTCGCTGTGCGTTTGGCCACAACCGTTTCATCAACCTTTAGTTTAGACTGCCCGCCATGGCTGGGCACGAAACGGCACCGTCCCCATCCCCGGCCGCCCCCTGGG
>DAIOUO010000056.1:0-14120 GCA_036759485.1 Geminicoccaceae bacterium
CTCCGGCTCGGGCCCGACCGGCTCGCACTGCTCGATGCACCCGGCGCGGAGACGGCGCTGCTCGCCGCGCTCGAGCCGGTCCTCGGCGCACGCGGCGGGGCGGTGGTCGACCTCGGCGAGGCGATGACCACCCTCGCCCTCGAGGGGCCGGAGGCCGCGGTCCGGGCCACGCTCGCCGAGGGCTGCCCGCTCGATCTCGACGCTCGGGCCTTCCCGCCCGGGCGCTGCGCCGCCTCGCTCTACGGCAAGGTCGCGGTCTGGCTCGAAGCGGTCGAAGCGGAGGTCGGCCGGCTGCGCGTCGAACTCCAGGTCGACCGCTCGCTCGCCGAGCATCTCGCGCGGCATCTGGCCCTCGCCGGGCGCGAGCACGGATTCCGCCTCGAGCGCCGAGCGGACGCCGCGTGACCCCCACGGTCTGCGAAGCAACGTTGCCCGGTTGCATCACTCGGCGGCTCCTTTCGCCTTAACGTTGCGGCGTCTTTCGGTTTATCGTCCTCCACGTGAGGATCGGCAGCCGTTGGGGGCGGGGATGAGCGAGCCGAAGGCGGATCCCCAGAGGGCCTTCCGAGCGGGGCTCGGCGCGCCGGAGGTGGAGGGCGTGGCGAGCGGGTTCGGGCTTTCCCCCGCAAGCGGACCCGGCCTCGGGGAAGCGCCGGCACCCTGGGGCGAAGCGCCGGCACCCCGCGATGTCGGGCCCAACGAGGCTCTCGTGCTGGCCATGCGGCGGGTGCCCGGGCTGGTCGAGCCCAGGGCGGCCTTCGAGACCGGCCGGGCGCTCAGGATCATCGCCCGGCTCTTGGACGAGGCCGGGGCGCCGGCGCGGGTCGGCGAGCAGTTCCGCGACAATCTCGTGGCGGCGGTGATCGCCCACGCCGCCCGGCGCGAACAGCGGCCCTGGAACGCCGAGGACACGGTGGCGATGTTCGTCGAGCTCTACCGGCGCGGGCTCGGCGGCGGGGCGGTCGAGCCCGAGCGGCTCGAGGCGACGCTCCTGCGATGGACCCGTCAGGAACTCCGGCCCCTGCCCGGTACCCGGCCGCGCAGCGGACCCCGCCGCCCCCGCTCGCTCGACCTCGCGGCCTGAGGAGCGGCCGGTCCCGGCACCCGAACCCGCCGCACCGGCTCGGCGCCGTTCGGACCTACGGACGGGTTCGGGGCTTCGGGTCCGCGCGTCCGCTCAGAAGCGGGCGAGCGCCTCGCGCAGCCCGGCGCTGCCGGGATTGGTGACGGTGCGCTCCTCGAGCACCGCCTTGGCGCTCACCGGCTGGCCGTAATAGGCCTTGATCCAGTCGGGCTTGAGCAGGATCGCCGAGCCTTCGGCGCTCAGGCCCCCGTAGAGGCCCTTCGAGCGGCTGAAGACGTAGATGTCCTCGCCGAACTGGACGGTGGTGGCGGCCCCCACGCCCACGCCCACGGGCCCGGCCGCGACACTCGCGTCGGTGCCGAGCTTGAAGTTGGAGGTGAGGAGCTTCTGCAGCGCGGTCGGGTTCATGATCGTGAAGATCACATCGGAGGTCTTGCCGCCGAGCTGCAGGCCGATCGAGCCGCCGTAGAGGTCGACGAAGATCGGATCGCTCCAGGCACCGCTGCGGATGTCGCGGGCGAGCAGCACGCCCACGCCGTACTCGGCGCCGAGGAAGAAGCCACCCTTCAAGAGATCGGGTACGATCAACACGGCGTAGGCGTTCTGGACGTAGACCCGCATCCTCTGGAAGTTCGGGTCGGCGAGGAACTCCTCGACCACGATGCGGGCGCGGTCGACCAGACGCTGTTGCTCGCCCTCCGCGCGTGCCCCCCCGGCCGGCGCGAGCGCGGCGAGCGTGGTGGCCAGGAGGAGGCGTCGAGAGAGCGCGGGCATGGTCTCGGTCCTTCGTCTCGTCCGGCACGGCGGGCAGGCTCCGCGCCGACTGCACGCTCGGTCGAGCACGCACCCTAGGCGATCGCCCCGGACGGTCAAGCCGAGCCGGGTCGCGGATCGGTCTCGCGCGGGTCGAGGAAGCGGCGCGGCCTGAGCCCGTTCTGGAACCAGCCGACGAATCCCACCATGTCGAACACCGGCCGACCCGTGTGCTCGGCGATCGCCCGCGCGTAGGGACACATGTTGGTGCATTCGAGGAGGATCGCCCCGACCTCGGGATGGCGGGCGCACAAGCGCTCGGCCGCCTCGAGGAGATCGGCCTCGGCGGCGGCCGGGTCGAGCTCCGGCCGATCGCCCAGGATCGCGCGGGTGAACTCGCGGCCGCCCTCGGTGCCCATCACGGGGGTGCCCTCGGGCACGCGCGCGGCGCGCAGATGCTCGCTCGTGAGGCTCTCGGCCGAGATCGTGAGGATGCCGACCCTGCGGCCGGGTGGCAGGAGCGCCTCGATCGCGGCGGCTTGCATCAGCGAGGAGGTCGCCACCGGCACACCGACGGCGGCCGCGATCTCCTTCTGAAAGATCGCGAGGAAGCCGCAATTCGTGGTGATCCCGTCGCAGCCGATCGCGACGAGCTCGCGGGCGGCCTCGAGGAACGCCGGCAGGAGCCCTTCGGCGCGGCGACGGACCACCCGCTCGGGCGAGGCTCCGCGCACCACCCGGTAGTGGACCGGAAAGGGCCAAGTGAGTGCGTTGCCCATGTCGCCGGGGATGCGCGGGAAGCGCGCCTCGAGCATCAAGATGCCGACGGCGGCCCCGTAGACCGCGCGGCCGCCGCGGATCCGCCCCTCGCCCCTCGTCATTTCCACCCGCTCCCGCTCGATCGTCGCCACAGCGTCGACAATCCGGTGCCGGTCCGCGACCTTCGTCGGCGCCGTCCCGCTCCCTAACTGGGGCGGAGCGTGCGACGAAGGAGCGGAGCATGGCGATCAAGGTCCTGGTTCTGTATTACAGCAGCTACGGCCACGTCGAGACCATGGCCGAGGCGGTGGCGGAGGGGGCCGGCTCGGTCGAGGGTGCGGAGGTGGTGATCAAGCGTGTGCCGGAGACGGTGCCCGAAGAGATCGCCCGTCAGTTCCACTTCAAGCTCGACCAGAAGGCTCCGGTCGCGAGCCCGCAGGAGCTCGCCGAGTACGATGCGATCATCGTCGGCTGCCCGACCCGCTACGGGGGCATGGCCTCGCAGATGCGGGCTTTCTGGGACCAGACCGGCGGTCTCTGGGCCAAGGGCGCCCTGATCGGCAGGGTCGCCTCGATGTTCACCTCGAGTGCCACCCAGCACGGCGGCAACGAGACCACGATCGTCACCTCCCTGCCGCTCTTCCTGCACCACGGCATGGTCTATGTGGGCCTGCCCTATTCCTGCGCCGAACAGATGACCCTCGAGGAGATCGCCGGCGGTTCGCCCTACGGGGCCACGACGATCGCCGGCGGCCAGGGTCAGCGTCGGCCCTCGGCGAAGGAGCTCGCCATGGCTCGCTTCCAGGGCCGCCACGTGGCCGAGATAACACGCAAGCTCCGGGGCTGACGTACCGGGGAACGGACGGACCTCCGGGCCCCTCGCCTCGCCGCAGCGGTTCTGCGAGGATGGCGGGCCGTGGGGGCCGCGGCGGCGCGCGGCACGCCGCGGGCGGTGAGGGATGGCTGCGAGGAGCGGCGAAGTCGCGCGGCTCGGTCTGGTCGGCACCGGGTTCGTCGGCCGACATCTGGCGCTCGAGCTGCGGCGGCGGCCGGATTGGCGACTGGGCGCGGTGCTCACCCGGCGGGCGGGGCCGGTGCCGGGCTTCGCCGAGGAGGAGCTGGTCCACGAGATCGACCGGTTGATCGAGCGCGCCGACATCGTCCTCGAATGCACGGGCGACGTGGCCTGGGCGACCCTCGTGGTCGAACGGGCGCTCGAGGCCGGCCGGCCGGTCGTGACCTACGACCCCGAGCTGCACGTCACGACCGGCTCGGCGCTCCTCGGCCGCGGGCTCCTGACCGAGGCCGAGGGCGACCAGCCCGGCTCCTTGGCAGCGCTCGCCGAGGAGGCCCGCGACATGGGCTTCGAGCCGCTCGTCTACGGCAATCTCAAGGGCTTTCTCGACCGAGACCCGAGTCCCGAAGCGATGGCCCATTGGGCCGAGCGGCAAGGGTTGTCGCTGTCGATGGTGACGGCCTTCACCGACGGGACCAAGCTGCAGGTCGAGCAGTGCCTGGTCGGCAACGGGCTCGGCGCCGACATCGTGCAGGAGGAGCTCCTGGGCCCGGCCGAGGCGGATCTCGACCGCGGGGCCCGCATCTTGGCCGACGCGGCGGAACGGCTCGGCCGGCCGATCACCGACTATCTGTTGGGCCGCGGCTTCCCGCACGGGGTCTTCCTCGTCGCTCGCCACAGCGAGGATCAGCGGGCGGCGCTGCGCTACCTCAAGATGGGCGACGGGCCCTTCTACACGCTGCTTCGACCGCAGGTCCTGGTCCATCTCGAGGCCTTCAAGACGCTCGCCCGCATCCGCGAGGGTCGCGGGCCCCTGCTCGACAACTCGCCCTGCCCGCGCCTGTCGGTGGCGGCGGTCGCCAAGCGCCGGCTCGAGCCGGGCAGGCGGATAGCCCGGGGCGCCGGCAGCTTCGAACTCCGGGGGATCTGCGTGCGGATCGCCGAGCGGCCCGACCATCTGCCGATCGGGCTCGCCCGCGAGCTCGTGATCCGCCGCCGGGTCGAGCCCGGGCAGATCGTGACCTTCGACGATGTCGAGCTCGCCCCGTCGCGGGCGCTCGAGCTCTGGGCGGTGGTGCGCGGTCGGGCGCTGGCCGCCGCGGCGCACGGGAGAACACCGTGGAGCTGAGCGCGACCGCGATCCCCGAGGTGCGCCTCGTTCGCCCGGTGCGGCACGGCGATGCCCGCGGCTGGTTCTGCGAGCTCTGGAACCGCCGGCGCTTCGCCGAGCTGGGCCTCGACCTCGACTTCGTGCAGGACAATCTCGCCCGCTCGGAGCGGGCCTTCACCCTTCGCGGCCTGCATTTCCAGCGGCCGCCCTCGGCCCAGAGCAAGCTCGTGCGCGTGCTGCGCGGCCGCGTCTTCGACGTCGCGGTGGACTTGCGGCGGGGCTCGCCGAGCTTCGCCCGCCACGTCGCGGTCGAGCTCTCGGCCGAGGACGGCGCCTGGCTCTTCGTCCCGGCGGGCTTCGCGCACGGCTATCTCACCCTCGAGGACGGCAGCGAGGTGCTCTACAAGGTCGATGCCCCCTACGATCCCGAGTGCGACGGCGGGATCGCCTTCGACGATCCGGAGCTCGCGATCCCTTGGCCCCTGCCGCCCGAGGGCCCGATCCTCTCGGAGAAGGACCGGCGGCTGCCGCGCCTCGCGGCGCTCGACCCGCCACCCTTCCGTTACCCGGGAGCGGCAGCGTGAAGGTCCTGGTGACCGGCGGCTGCGGCTTCGTCGGCTCGGCGGTGGTCCGCCGCATCCTGCGCACCACCGACTGGTCGGTCGTGACGCTCGACAAGCTCGGCTACGCGGCCGAGCCCCGGGCGCTCGAGGAGGCCCGGGACCACCCGCGCCATCGGCTCGTGGTGGGCGACGTCGCCGATGGCGAGCTGCTGCGGCGGGTCTTCGCCGAGCATCGGCCGCAGGCGGTGCTCCATCTGGCGGCCGAGAGCCACGTCGACCGCTCGATCGACGGGCCCGAGGCGTTCCTTTCGACCAACGTGGTCGGCACGTTCCGCCTGCTCGAGGCGGCGCTCGACCATTGGCGGCGGCTCGGCGAGCCCGAGCGGGGGCGGTTCCGCTTCCACCACGTCTCGACCGACGAGGTGTTCGGAGCCCTCGGCCTCGACGACCCGCCCTTCCGCGAGACCAGCCCCTACGATCCGCGCTCGCCTTATGCCGCGAGCAAGGCGGCTTCCGACCATCTCGTGCGCGCCTGGGGCCACACCTACGGCCTGCCCGTCCTGGTCTCCAACGCCTCGAACAATTACGGGCCCTGGCAGTTCCCCGAGAAGCTGATCCCGCTCGCGCTCGCGAAGGCGCTGTCGGGCGAGCCGATCCCGCTCTACGGCCGAGGCGACCAGGTGCGCGACTGGCTCCACGTCGAGGACCATGCGGCCGCTCTCCTCGAGATCCTCCGCCGCGGCCGGCCGGGTGCCACCTATCTCGTGGGCGCGCGGGCCGAGCGGACCAACCTCGAGCTCGTCCGCACCCTCTGTGCGATCCTCGACGAGCTCGTGCCGGTGTCGCCCCACCGGCCACACGCGCGCCTGGTGACCTTCGTGGCGGACCGGCCGGGCCACGACCGGCGCTACGCGATCGACCCCTCGAGGCTCGAGGGCGAGCTCGGCTGGCGGCCCTCCCGCACGCTCGAAGAGGGACTGCGCGAGACGGTGCGCTGGTATCTCGACCATCGCGCCTGGCTCGCCGAACTGCGTGCCCGCTACGACGGCCGGCGGCTCGGCCTCGGAAGGGGCGCGGAGGGAGGGCCATGAGCCTGCGCTGGAAGGGGATTCTGCTCGCGGGCGGGAGCGGTACGCGGCTCTATCCGGTGACGCGCGCGGTCTGCAAGCAGCTGATCCCGGTCTACGACAAGCCGCTCGTGTACTACCCCTTGAGCACGCTCATGCTGGCCGGGATCCGCGAGATCCTGGTGATCACCACGCCCGACGATCGGCCCGCCTTCGAGCGGCTGTTGGCCGACGGCCGCCAGTGGGGGATCGAGCTCTCTTACGCCGTCCAGTCCCGGCCGGAGGGCCTCGCCCAGGCGCTCTTGATCGGCGAGCGGTTCTTGGACGGCGCCCATTGCTGCCTGATCCTCGGCGACAACATCTTCTTCGGCCATTATCTGCGGGTGGCGCTGCGGCTCGCCACCGCCCGCCGCGAGGGGGCCACCGTGTTCGGCTACCGGGTCGCCGACCCCGAGCGCTACGGGGTCGTCGTCCTCGACCCCGAGGGCCGGCCGCTCTCGATCGAGGAGAAGCCGGCCCGACCGCGCTCGAACTACGCCGTGACCGGGCTCTATTTCTACGACCCCGAGGCGCCTGCGATCGCCCGCGGCTTGCGCCCCTCGGCACGCGGCGAGCTCGAGATCACCGACGTCAACCGGGCCTATCTCGAGGCCGGCCGGCTCACGGTCGAACGGCTCGGCCGCGGCTACGCCTGGTTCGATGCCGGCACCCACGACAGCCTGTTGCAGGCGGCCGAGTTCGTCCGTACGCTCCAGGACCGGCAGGGGTTCCAGATCGCCTGCCCGGAAGAGATCGCCTTCCTGCAGGGCTGGATCGGTGCCGAGGAGGTCGAGGCGCTCGCTCGGCCGCTCGCCAAGACGGCCTACGGCCGCTACCTGCAGGAACTCGTGCAGGGGCGCGAGCCCTGGCGGGCGGGCGACATCGAGCCCTTCCTCGAGCTCGATCCGCGCGCCCGGCGCTGATCGTCCCCCTGCTGGACCGGACGGCCGGTCCGTACGAGGTGAAGGGCGAACGAGCGGGGAGGAAGGCCCATGACGATCGAGCGGCGTCCGTTCGGCCGGACGGGCCATGCGAGTTCGGCCGTGATCTTCGGCGCGGCGGCCCTCAGGGACTGCGACCAGGCGACCGCCGACCGGACGCTCGAGCTGTTGTTGGCGCACGGCGTCAACCACATCGACACGGCACCGCGCTACGGCGAATCGGAGCTCCGGATCGGCGTCTGGATGGAGCGCCACCGCGATCGCTTCTTCCTGGCGAGCAAGACCGACCGGCGCGACCGCGACGGTGCCCGGGAACAGCTGCAGCGCTCGCTCGAACGGCTGCGCACCGACCGGCTCGATCTCTGGCAGCTTCACGCGCTCACCCACCCCGACGAGTGGGAGCGGGCGCTCGGGCCGGGCGGGGCGATCGAGGCGATGGTCGAGGCGCGCGAGCGCGGATTCGTGCGCTTCCTGGGTGTCACCGGACACGGCTGGCAGATCGCCGCGCTGCACCGACGGGCGCTCGAACGCTTCCCGTTCGATTCGATCCTCCTGCCGTGGAACTGGCTGTGCGCCCAGCATCCGACCTATGCGGCCGACTTCGCTCGGGTCCGCGCGCTTGCCCGCGAACGCGGCGTGGCGGTCCAGACCATCAAGGCGCTCGCCCGCGGGCCCTGGGCGGCCGGCGCGGTGCGCGACCGTGGCACCTGGTACCAGCCGCTCGAGCGGCCGGAGGACATCCGCCTCGCGGTCCGCTGGGTGCTGGCCGAACCCGACCTCTTCTTGAACTCGACCGGCGATCTCGGGCTCCTGCCGCTCCTGCTCGAGGCGGCCGAGACTGCGGGCCCGCGGCCCGACGACGGGGAGATGGCCGGGCTCGCCGAACGGGCCGGCCTGACTTCGATCTTCGGCCTCGCTTGAGGTCTTCGGATCGACCCGACCCGGCTCAGCCGCCGGCACCGGCGAGCCACGCGGCGAGCGACTCGCTCGAAAGCTCGCCCGAGAGTGCTGCCGCGATCCGCTCGCCCAAGAGCGCCCCGAACTTGAAACCGTGGCCCGAGCAGGCACTCACCGCCAGCATCCGGCCCTCGGCGACCGCCACGAAGCGCTCGTCCGGGCTCACCGTGTAGTAGCAGATGCGCGGCTCGAGGAGCCGGTAGGAGTCGGCCTCGGCCAAGGTGCCGCGGGCGAGAGCGCGGATGGCGGCGATCTCGACCTCCTGCGCCGTCCGCTCCTCGTCGGGATCGCCCTCGGCGGTGAAGCGATGGTCGCCGAGCTTGGCCGGGGCCCCGCCCACCGCCGGCAGAGCGTAGAACAGGATGCCGCGGCGGGCGTCCTTGTGGGTCAGGAGCGGCCCGTCGCGCCAGGCCGGCTCGAGCGCCGCGGGCGGGCGCACATAGAGGACGCACTGGCGGGACGGGAGGAGCCGTGCCGCCAGGCCCGGCACGAGGCGCGGCAGCCAAGCGCCGGCGGCGACCAGCAGCGCGTCGCCCTGCTCGCTGCCGCCGTCGGCCAGCCGGACCCGGGCCCGCTCGGGGTCGAGACCCACCACTCGCCGGCCTTCGAGCAACGGAACGCCGCGTTCGCGCAAGAAGCGGGCGAGGCCGAGCAGGATCCGGTCGGCGAGCAGGGCCCCGGCGCGCGGCACGAAGAAGGCACCTTCCTCGCCGGGCTCGGGGCGCAGATGCGGGAAGCGGCGGACGAGCTCGGCCGGGCCGAGCCGCTCGAAGGGCAACCCGAGCGCCTCGAGATCGGCGAGCGAACCCGCGATCCAAGGATCCTCGGGGGGACCCAGGACCACCTGGCCGGTGTCGACGAGATGGCGGCTGCCGAGGTCGGCGAAGAGGCGCTCCCAGGCGGCGAACGCTTCGAGCGCCATGCGGGCGTAGCCGCGCTCGCCGCCATAGGTGACGCGGATCGCTCGGTGGCGGTCGAAGGAGGCGGCGAGCGGGCTCGGGATCGGGCCCTGGTCGAGGACCACCGGCCGGTGGCCCGCGGCGAGGAGGGCGCGGGCGGTGGCCAGGCCGACGATGCCGCCGCCCACGACCAGGACCCGGAGCGAGCCGCTGGACGGCATGCGGGCCGGTCCGTATCGCCGGTCGGCTCAGCCGGCGGCGGCCGGGGCGAGCGCGCGCTGGCCCGATTCCGAACGGCGTTCGGCGCGCTCGGCCGCCGCCGCGTCGAGCCGGGCCTGCTCGCGCGCCTCGAGGGCGGCGAGCCGCCGCCGGGCGAGCCGGCCCTCGCGACGGGTACGCCAGCCGGCGAGCCAGGAGGCGATACCCCCGAGCAGAGCGCCACCCAGGAGGCCCGCGAGGAAGAGGCTGTAGGCCGGGAGCGGGACGGGCTCGGGCAGAAGGAGGAGATCGACCGGCACCGCGCCACGGTTGGCGAGCGCGAACATGGTGACGAGAACGACGCCCACGATGCCGAGCAGTGTACGGATCAACTTGAGCATCGGCTCCTTGTCTCCTTCTCCGCGGCGCCGGCCGCGCTCCCTCGCCCGGCCCCCGGATTCCCGCCGCCGGCCGCTCCGCGCGCCCTCAGCCGGCGCCGTTGAGCCGCTCGCGCAGCTCCTTCCCGGTCTTGAAGTAGGGGGCGAGCTTCTCGGGCACGGCGACCTCGCGGCCGGTTCGCGGGTTGCGCCCGACGCGCGCCTCGCGGGTGCGGACCGAGAAGGCGCCGAACCCCCTGAGCTCGACCCGGTCGCCCCGCTCGAGGGCCGCCGCGATCTGCTCGAACACGGTACTCACGATCCGCTCGACGTCGCGCTGGAAGAGGTGCGGATTGGCGGCGGCGAGGCGTTTGACGAGGTCGGATTTCGTCATCGCTTCTTCCCCTGCGACCGCCGGCGCGGGGACCGATCGGGCGGCAGGCGGCGAATCTCCCTTCATGACCGTGCCAGAGCCGCGGAGCTCGCGTCAAGGCGCGGCCGGGCGCGGCGCCGGAGCGAACCGACGCCGCACCCGCTCGTCCGCGCTCACTCCTTGCGGCCCTGCTCCTCCGCCTGCTTCTGACGGAAGGCGGCGCCGAGGATCTCGCCCAGGGAGGCACCGCTGTCGGTCGAGCCGAACTCGGCCATGGCCTGCTTCTCGTCCTCGATCTCGAGGGCCTTGATCGAGAGCGAGAGCCGGCGGTTCAGGGCGTCGACGTTCATCACTTTCGCGTCGACCTTCTCGCCGACCGCGAAGCGGTCGGGCCGCTGCTCGTCGCGGTCGCGCGAGAGGTCGGCCTTGCGGATGAAGCCGCGGGCACCGGTCGTGGTCTCGACCTCGATGCCCATGGGCGTGATCTCCTTGACCGTGCAGGTCACCCGGTCGCCCTTCTTGAGGCCGGCGATCGCTTCCTTGAACGGGTCGCCGGTGAGCTGCTTGATGCCGAGGCTGACGCGCTCCTTCTCGACGTCGACGTCCAGCACCACGGCCTTGACGACATCGCCCTTCTTGTAGGCCTTGATCGCCTCCTCGCCCGGCTGGTCCCAGGAGAGATCGGAGAGGTGGACCATCCCGTCGATGTCGTTCTCGAGGCCGATGAACAGGCCGAACTCGGTGATGTTCTTGATCTCGCCCTCCACCACCGAGCCGATCGGGTGCAGCTCGAGGAACTTTTCCCACGGGTTCGGCAGGCACTGCTTGAGGCCGAGGGAGATCCGCCGTTTCTCGGGATCGACCTCGAGGACCATCACCTCGACCTCCTGGGAGGTCGAGACGATCTTGCCCGGGTGAACGTTCTTCTTGGTCCAGCTCATCTCGGAGACGTGGACGAGGCCCTCCACCCCGGGCTCGAGTTCCACGAAGGCGCCGTAATCGGTGATGTTGGTGACCCGACCCTTGAACTTGGTGTTGACCGGATATTTGAGCTCGATGCCCTCCCACGGATCGGCCTCGAGCTGCTTCATGCCGAGGCTGATGCGCTGGGTCTCGCGGTTGAAGCGGATGACCTGGACCTTGACGGTCTGACCGACCTGGAGGACGTCCGCCGGGTGGTTGACCCGCCGCCAGGAGATGTCGGTGACGTGCAACAGGCCGTCGAGCCCGCCGAGATCGACGAAGGCGCCGTAGTCGGTGATGTTCTTGACCACGCCTTCGAGGATCTGGCCCTCCTTGAGGTTGGCGAGGAGTTCGTTGCGCTGTTCGGCCCGGCTCTCCTCGAGGACGGCGCGACGGGAGACCACGATGTTGCCGCGCCTTCTGTCCATCTTGAGGATCAGGAAGGGCTCGGGCTTGTTGAGGAGGTGGCCGATGTCGCGCACCGGCCGGATGTCGACCTGGCTGCCCGGCAGGAAGGCGACGGCGCCGCCGAGGTCGACCGCGAAGCCGCCCTTGACCCGGCCGAAGATGTGGCCCTCGACCTTGCTGCCCTCGTTGAAGGCCCGCTCGAGCCGGTTCCAGCTCTCCTCGCGGCGCGCCTTCTCGCGCGAGAGCACGATCTCGCCGCTGCGGTTCTCGTAGCGCTCGACATAGACCTCGACCACGTCGCCGACCTTGACCTCCGGGGTCTGGCCGGGCGGGGCGAACTCCTTCAGGGGAATGCGGCCCTCGGACTTGAGGCCGACGTCGACCAGGGCCTCCTCGCCGTCGATCGCCACGACCGTACCGCGGACGACGGTTCCTTCGAGACGGGAGGAAGAGCCGAACTGCTCGTCGAGGAGGGCCGCGAACTCGTCGCGCGCGGGTTTGAGGTCGAGGGAGGCCGAGGCGTCGGTCATTTAGGCTCCGAAAGCCCGGTCGGCCGCGCGGCCGCCCGGGGTCAGGGGTTGGCGTCGCGTCCCGCCGGGCCGGCCGCCGCGCGCCGGCCCAACACCCCTTGCGCCCGCCGGAGCGCGGCCGCGAAGGCGGCCTCGGCGTCGAGCTCGGTGGTGTCCAGCACCCAGGCGTCGTCGGCAACGCGAAGCGGCGCGACCGCACGCTCCATATCACGGCGATCGCGCTCGCGCAGCTCGTCGAGGACGGCGGCGAGCATAGGCGCCTGCCCCCGCCGCCGCAACTCCTCGAAGCGTCGCCGCGCCCGCTCCTCGGGTGCGGCCGTCACGAAGATCTTGAGGTCGGCATCCGGGCAGACGACGGTGCCGACGTCGCGCCCGGCGAGGACCGCCCCGGGCGGGGTGCGGGCGAAGCGCCGCTGCCAGGGCAGGAGTGCCTCGCGCACCGCGGGGATCGCCGCGACCTTGGAGGCGGCCTCGCCGATTCGCTCGCCGGCGAGCCGGTCGGCGTCGACCTCCTCGGGGCGGAGTGCCGCGACCGCCGCGAGGGCCGCCGCCTCGTCCGTGGGATCGCGGCCGGCATCGAGCAGCCGCTTGCCGACCGCGCGGTAGAGCAGGCCCGTATCGAGGAAGGCGAGGCCCAGGGCGGCGGCGAGCCTTCGGGCGAGCGTGCTCTTGCCGGAGGCGGCCGGGCCGTCGACCGCGATCACGACCGTACCGCTCACCCCCGGCTCTCCTCCGGCAGGGTCCCGATCCGGGCGCCGAGCGCGTTCATGAGCGCGGCGAAACCGGGGAAGCTCGTGGCGATGGTCTCGGCCCCCGCGACCCGCACGCCCTCTCGCGCGAGCCCGCCGAGCACGAGGAAGCTCATCGCGATGCGGTGGTCGAGGCGGGCGTCGATGCGGGCCCCGCCGGCCGGCCGGCCGCCGCCCTCGACCCAGAAGTCTTCGCCCTCGATGCCGCAGCGCACGCCACAGGCGGCGAGGCCCTCGGCCATCACGGCGAGCCGGTCGCTCTCCTTGACGCGGAGCTCGCCCAGGCCGCGGAAGCGGCTCCGCCCGCGGGCACGTGCCGCCGCCACGAACAGGACGGGATATTCGTCGATCATCGAAGGCGCCCGCTCGGCCGGCACGTCGACCGCGGCGAGCTCCGCTCCCTCGATCAGGAGCGTGCCGACCTCCTCCCCACCGGCGAGCCCGCGCTCGAGGATCTCGATCCGGGCGCCCATCTCGGCGAGCGTGGTGTAGGCCCCGGTCCGCGAGGGGTTGAGGCCGACGCCCACGAGGCGGATGCGGGAACCCGGCAGGGCGGCGGCGGCGACCGCCGGGAACGCGGCCGAGGAGGGATCGGCCGGCACCGTGAAGCTCTGCGGCAGGAGCTCGACCTGGCCCGCCACGGTCACCGCCACCCCGCCGCCCTCGGCCGGGGCGGTCCGCACGACCGCTCCCATGGCGGCCAGCATCCGCTCGGTGTGGTCGCGCGAGGCCAAGGGTTCGATCACCGTGGTCTCGCCCGGGGCGTGCAGGCCGGCCAGGAGGATCGCCGACTTGACCTGGGCCGAGGCGACCTTCGAGCGCCAGGTGATCGGCAGGAGCCGGCTCGTGCCGGTGATCGCGGCCGGCAGCCGGTCGCCCGAGCGGGCGAGGATCGCCGCCCCCATGGCCCGCAAGGGCTCGGCCACCCGGGCCATCGGCCGGCGGCGGAGCGAGGCGTCGCCCGAAAGGAAGCTCGTGAAGGGGTGGCCCGCGAGGATGCCCATGAGCAGCCGGGCGCCGGTCCCGGCATTGCCCAGATCGAGCACGGTGTCGGGCTCGGCGAGGCCGCCCGCGCCCACGCCGTGGACGGTCCAGGCGCCGGGGCCGCGCCGCTCGAGCGGGACGCCGAGCGCCTCGAGCGCACCCGCGGTCGCGAGCACGTCCTCGCCCTCGAGCAGGCCCTCGATCCGGTTCTCGCCGACCGCGAGAGCGGCGAGCATGAGGGCGCGATGCGAGATCGATTTGTCGCCGGGCGGGCGGGCCTCGCCCTCGAGCGGGCCGTGCGGAAGGGCTTGCATCTCCATGCGCGGGACGGCTCCGGAAGGGGCTGGGGA
>DAIOUO010000057.1:0-13753 GCA_036759485.1 Geminicoccaceae bacterium
CCCGCGCCGCAGGCGCCCGCGACGCTGGGCCGCGGCGATGCCGATGGCGACCGCGGCGCGGGCGGCCAGAAGCCCGAGCGAGCCCGCCAGCCACCAACAGCCGATCCAGAGTCGCGAGACGGCTTCCCCCGTCTTGAGCGCGTAGAGCGCCACGAGCACCGCGCCGATCGCGGCCGACCAGGCCGCGAGCAGCCGGCCGAGCGCACGACCGGGCTCGCGCAGATCTTCGAAACGGTAGGATACCGCCGATGCGAACAGAAGGGCCGCGGCGAGCGAGCCCGTCAGATGTACCAACCGGACGAGGTCGAAGGGTTCGGGCTCTTCGACGCCCCAGCGCAACCAGGCGGCGAGAAACCCGGAAGTGACGACGACCACCGTGTCGAGGGCGCGGACGACACCGGACACCACCGGCCGCGTGAGCAGAGCGGTCGCACCACGTCGCGAGACGGCGACCGTACCGGTCCATGCGCCCAGATCGCTACGACCCACAGTCACCTTTGCCGTGCCTTCCCTCGGACCGGCGAGCCGAGCGGGACCGCCGGCGACACGGGCTCCCGGGGAACGCTCACAACCCCGGGTAGTCCATCCACCGCGAATTGAAGCTTAAGGTATCGGGGCCGCTTCGCGCAACCCCGAATTGTCGACTGCCTACTGTTCTCTCGCGATGGTAGGTCCGGCGCGAACCCCTGTCCGGACGCTCAACCGCCGGAAAGGCGCCGGCCGCGGTGCTCCGCGTGCCAGGCCCAAGCGGTCTCCAGGATCCGCTCGAGGCCCATGGGGTTGGCCGGCAAGAGGCCGAGCTCGCGCAGCGCGCGCCGCGCGTCCGCCACGAGCGCCGGCGGATCGCCCGGCCGGCGAGGCGCCTCGATCCGCGGCACCGGCCGGCCGGTCACCCGCTCGGCCGCCTCGATCACCGCGCGCACCGAGTGTCCCTCGCCGGTGCCGAGATTGCACACGAACGAGCCGCCGCCCGCGAGCAGCCGCTCGAGCGCACGGACGTGCGCGACGGCGAGGTCGGCGACGTGGACATAGTCGCGGATCGCCGTGCCGTCCGGGGTCGGGTAGTCGGTCCCGAGCACCCGGAGCGGTGGTCGCAGGCCGAGGATGGCATCGAGCATCAGCGGAACGAGATGAGTCTCGACCGGCCGGTGCTCGCCGATCTCGCCCTCGGGGTCGGCGCCGGCGGCATTGAAGTAGCGTAGTGCCGCGAAGCGCAGCCCGTAGGCCATCGAGGCGTCCGCCAGCAGGCGCTCGACCGCGAGCTTGGAGGCCCCGTAGGGGTTGATCGGTGCCTTGGGCGTGTCCTCGTCGATCGGCACCCGCTC
Source organism: Geminicoccaceae bacterium (assembly GCA_036759485.1). Taxonomy (GTDB): domain Bacteria; phylum Pseudomonadota; class Alphaproteobacteria; order Geminicoccales; family Geminicoccaceae; genus JANXAZ01. The sequence goes on from DAIOUO010000057.1 coordinate 1,326, forward strand.
CGGCGTCCCGTAGACCGCGCAGGTCGAAGAGAAGACGAAGGTCCCGACCTCGTGGATCCGGCAGACCTCCACCAGATCGAGCGTACCGGCGAGGTTCTGGCGCCAGTAGAGGGCGGGTTCGCGCATCGATTCGCCGACGAGTGCCGCGCCCGCGAAATGCATCACCGCGATCGGCCGGTGCCGCTTGAAGGCGGCGTGCAAGCTCGCGAGGTCGAGGATGTCGCCCGCCTCGAGCGGACCCCAGCGCACCGCCCAGCGGTTGCCGGTCGACAAATTGTCGTAGGTGACCGGCGTGAAGCCGGCCCGTGCCAGGGCCTTGCAGGCGTGGCTGCCGACATAGCCGGCGCCGCCGGTGACCAGCACGGTGCCACGGCTCACGAGGGCGCCGCCCGACCCGTCAGCGCTCGCCGCCGAGCCGCCGGGCGGCCTCGGGGTCCTCGCGCAGGAGCTCGTCGAAATAGGCGATCGTGCGCACCAGGCCCTCGTCGAGCGGTACCGACGGCTGCCAGCCGAGGAGTTGGCGAGCCTTGGTGATGTCCGGCTGGCGCTGGGTCGGATCGTTCTCGGGCAAGGGGCGGAATTCGATCCGCGAACGCGATCCGGTCTTGTCGATCACCTTGTGCGCGAGCTCGAGGATGGTGAACTCGGCGGGATTGCCGAGATTGACCGGGCCGGTCACCGAATCCTCGGTCGCCATCAGTCGCAAGAGGCCCTCGATCAGATCGTCGACATAGCAGAAGGAGCGGGTCTGGCTGCCGTCCCCGTAGACCGTGATCGGCCGGCCGAGCAGCGCCTGCACGATGAAGTTCGAGACCACCCGACCGTCGTTCGGGTGCATGCGCGGCCCGTAGGTGTTGAAGATTCGTGCGACCTTGATCTTGAGTTTGTGCTGACGCCAGTAATCGAAAAAGAGCGTCTCGGCGCAGCGCTTGCCCTCGTCGTAACAGGCACGGGGGCCGATCGGATTGACGTTGCCCCAATATTCCTCGCGCTGGGGATGGACGACCGGGTCGCCGTAGACCTCGCTCGTGCTCGCCTGCAGGATCTTGGCTTTCACTCGCTTGGCGAGGCCCAACATGTTGATCGCCCCGTGCACCGAGGTCTTCGTCGTCTGTACGGGGTCGAACTGATAGTGGATCGGCGAGGCCGGGCAGGCCAGATTATAGATCTCGTCGACCTCGACGTAGAGCGGAAAGGTCACGTCGTGGCGGAGCAGCTCGAATCCCCGATGATCGAGGAGATGCGCGATGTTCCGCCGCCTGCCGGTGAAGAAATTGTCGACGCAGAGCACCTCGTGGCCCTGGGCCAGCAAGCGCTCGCAGAGGAAGCTGCCGAGGAAGCCCGCACCGCCGGTGACCAGGACCCGCCTGCTCGAGAGCCCGAACATCGCACGACCCCATGCTCGCCGGGACGGACCTTAATGGCAGAGAGAATCCCGGACAAGCTCAATCCCGGGTTGTGTCAACCTCAGGCCGCCACGACGTTCGGCGCCGGCGCGAGTCGGTCGCGGGTGTCGACCACGAGCCGCGAGCGCGCCGCCACGCGTGCCCAATCGATCGCATCGTGGTCGGTCACCACGAGCGCGGCGTCGAACCCCTCGAGCGTCGCATCGTCGAGCGGCAGCGAGCGGCGGCCGGCGAGCCGTGCATGCTCTCGGGTCGGCGGGATCACGGCGACGTGCGGGTCGTGGAAATCGACCGCCGCACCGCGCGCCTCGAGCAGCTCCCAGATCGCGAAGGCCGGGCTCTCGCGCACATCGTCCACGTTCTTCTTGTAGGCGACGCCCAAGAGCAGGACCCGCGAGCGGGTGAGGCCCTTGCCGAACCGCCGGTCGATCGCTTCGGCGAGCCGTTCGACCACCCAGCGCGGCATGCCGGTGTTGATCTCGCCCGCGAGCTCGATGAAGCGGGTGTGCACGCCCACCTCGTGGGCCTTCCAGGTGAGGTAGAAGGGGTCGATCGGAATGCAGTGCCCGCCGAGCCCGGGGCCGGGCCGGAACGGCATGAAGCCGAACGGCTTGGTCGCGGCCGCGTCGATCACTCGGTGGACGTCGATCCCCATGGCCGTGAAGACGAGCTTGAGCTCGTTCACGAGCGCGATGTTGACCGCCCGGAAGATGTTCTCGGTGAGCTTGGCGGCCTCGGCCACTTCGCAGGATTCGACCGCGACCACCGTCTCGACGAACCGGCGGTAGAGAGCGAGGGCGAGATCGCGCGCGGCATCGCCGTCCCCGCCGACGAGCTTCGGGATCCGCTGCGTGGTGAAGTCGCGGTTGCCCGGGTCCTCGCGCTCGGGGCTGTAGGCCAGGAAAAAATCGCTGCCGGATCGCAGTCCGCTCGTCTCGAGGATCGGGCGTACGACCTCGCGCGTGGTGCCGGGCCAGGTGGTCGATTCGAGGACCACGAGCTGGCCCGCGCGCAAGCGCGTCGCGATCGCGCGGGCAGTCGCCTCGACATAGGAGAGGTCCGGCTCGCGATGGGCTCCGAGCGGGGTCGGAACGCAGATCGCGATCGCATCGACCTCGCCGAGCCGGCCGAAGTCGGCGGTCGCGGCGAACCGCCCGCTCGCGCGGGCCTGGGCGACCGCCCGGTCGCCGATGTGGGCGAGCGGCGAGCGGCCCGCGTTCAGCCCCTCGACCTTGGGCGCGTCGATGTCGAAGCCCAGGACCTCGAGCCCGGATCGGCAGGCGGCGAGCGCGAGCGGCAGGCCGACATAGCCGAGCCCGACGACGCCGAACCGGGCACGCCCGGTCCGGATGCGCTCGGCCAGGCGGTCGGCAGCGCTCTCCATGACCCTTCCCTGTCCGAGGCCGTCCCGCCCGTCAAGTCCACCGGTGTGCTCACCGAATCGGCAGCCCGTCGGGCGCCGGCCCGAATTTGCCGCGAGATTGGGCAGGCCACCCGCCATTCGTGCCCGGACGGTCTTCGCGCGGGCGTGGCACGCTCCTTGCTGCGACGCGCCCGATCGCTGCGCCGCAGCAACGCTCGTGGAGGCATCGACGGATGAACGGGATCGCGCTCTCTCGCCGCTGGCTGCTCGCGACTGCGGGCGCCCTCGCTCTGCTCGCCGGCCCGGCCTCGGCCGCCGAGACCATCAAGGTCGGCATCCTCCACTCGCTCTCCGGCACCATGGCGATCAGCGAGACGACCTTGAAGGACGTCATGTTGATGCTGATCGAAGAGCAGAACAAGAAGGGCGGGCTGCTCGGCAAGAAGCTCGAGGCCGTCGTCGTCGATCCGGCCTCCAACTGGCCCCTCTTCGCCGAGAAAGCGCGCGAGCTCCTCACCAAGGACAAGGTCGCCGCAGTGTTCGGTTGCTGGACCTCGGTCAGCCGCAAGTCCGTCCTGCCGGTCTTCGAGGAGCTCAACGGCATCCTCTTCTACCCCGTCCAGTACGAGGGCGAGGAGTCGAGTCGCAACGTCTTCTACACGGGCGCGGCGCCGAACCAGCAGGCGATCCCGGCGGTCGACTACCTCATGGAGCAGGAGAAGGTCCAGCGCTGGGTGCTGGCCGGCACCGACTACGTCTACCCCCGCACGACCAACAAGATCCTCGAGGCCTACCTCAAGTCGAAGGGGGTGAAGGCCGAGGACATCATGATCAACTACACCCCCTTCGGCCACAGCGACTGGCAGACCATCGTCGCGGAGATCAAGAAGTTCGGGTCGGCCGGCAAAAAGACGGCAGTGGTTTCCACCATCAACGGCGATGCCAACGTCCCCTTCTACAAGGAGCTCGCCAATCAGGGCATCAAGGCGACCGACATCCCCGTCGTCGCCTTCTCGGTCGGCGAGGAGGAGCTCGCCGGGCTCGACACCGGCCCACTGGTCGGTCACCTGGCCGCCTGGAACTATTTCATGAGCGTCGACACGCCCGAGAACAAAGAGTTCATCGAGAAGTGGCACGCCTTCATCAAGAACCCGAAGCGCGTCACCAACGATCCGATGGAAGCCCACTACATCGGCTTCAACATGTGGGTCAAAGCGGTCGAGAAGGCCGGCACCACCGACCCCGACGCGGTCATCGACGCCATGATCGGCGTCGCCGTGCCCAACCTCTCGGGCGGCTACTCGGCGATGATGCCCAACCACCACGTCACCAAGCCCGTCCTGATCGGCGAGATCCAGGCCGACGGCCAGTTCTCGATCGTCTGGCAGACACCGGGCCTCGTCGTCGGCGACGAGTGGTCCGACTATCTCGAGGGCTCGAAGGATCTGATCGCCGATTGGCGCGCGCCGATGCGCTGCGGCAACTTCAACGTCAAGACGGGCAAGTGCGGCGGCGGCTGAAGCCCGGCCGCGCCTCCGCCGGCGGCGGTTCCTCCTCCCCGGGGCCGCCGCCGGTCGGGACCTCGCCGCTCCGATCGGGGTGCGGCGCAACCGACGAACCCTCGGGCCCGATCCCATGCCCTTCCCGCTCCTGATCCTGGCACTCCTCCTGGGCCCCCTCGCGAGCTCCGCCCGGGCCCAGGAGACGGGCACGGCCGAAGCCGCGCTCGCCACGCTCGCCGCCGGCCATCTCGACGCCATGGAACCGGCGATCGGGACCATCGCTCGAAGCGGCGTGCCCTGGGCCGAACCCGTCCTGCGGGCGCTCCTCGACGGCCGCCTCCTGGTCCGCCAGGCCGACCGGGCGCTCTTCCTGCGCACCCCCGAGGGCTCGATCCTCGAGGCGGCCTCCGGCACCCCGGCCGCGGTCGAGGCCCGTGTGCTCCGCCCGGTCCGCATCAACAACCGCCTCCGCCGCGCCCTCGAGGGGGCGTTGGGCTCCCTCACCCTCGCGAGCCCCGACCCGGCGGTGCGGTTGTCCGCCGCCGAGCGGCTCTTCACCCGGCCGGATCAGACGGCCCTCGACGGCGTGGAGGCGGCGCTCGCCCGCGAGGGCGATGCCGAGCTCCGCGCCGCTTTCACCCGGGCGCGCGCCGCCATCCTGCTCGAGCACGGCGAGCCCGCCTTGCGGGCCCAGGCCGCGCGCGAGCTCGCCCGCAGCCCCTCGCCCGCGGTGCTCGGCAAGCTCCGGGCCGCCCGCGACGCGCTGCCGCCCGAGGCCGGGTCGGACCTGCGGACCGCGTTCGAGGAGGCGATCGCCGCGGTCGAGCGGCGGCTTCGCCTGCTCGGCCTCGCCCAGACGCTCTTCCAGGGCGTGAGCCTCGGCTCGGTCCTGCTCCTGGCCGCGATCGGCCTCGCCGTGACCTTCGGTGTCATGGGCGTCATCAACATGGCGCACGGCGAGATGGTCATGCTCGGGGCTTATGCGACCTGGGCCGTGCAGGAGGTCTTTCGCGCCTTCCTGCCGGGCGCCCTCGACTGGTCGCTGGTCCTGGCCGTGCCCGCGGCCTTCCTCCTCGCCGGTGCCACCGGCTGGGCGATCGAGCGCGGCGTGATCGGCCGGCTCTACGGCCGCCCGCTCGAGACGCTCTTGGCCACCTTCGGCATCTCCCTCGTGCTGCAGCAGACCGTCCGGCTCGGGATCGGCGCCACCAACCGCGAGGTCGCGACCCCCTCTTGGATGAGCGGCCTCGTCGAGCCGCTGCCCGGGCTGGCGTTGACCGCCAACCGGATCGTCATCGTTCTCTTCGCGATCGCCGTCTTCCTCCTGCTCCTCGCTCTCGTGCGCGGGACCCGGCTCGGCCTCGAGATCCGCGCCGTCACCCAGAACCGGCGGATGGCCGAGACCATGGGCATCCGCACCCCCCGAGTGGACGCCCTGACCTTCGCGCTCGGCTCCGGCATCGCCGGGATCGGTGGCGTGGCGCTCGCCCAGATCGACAATGTCAGCCCCAATCTCGGCCAGGCCTACATCGTCGACAGCTTCATCGTCGTGGTCTTCGGCGGGGTCGGCAATCTCTGGGGCACGTTCCTGGGGGCGATGACGCTCGGCATCGTCAACAAGCTGCTCGAGCCCCTGGCCGGGGCGGTGCTCGGCAAGATCCTCGTACTCCTCGCCCTCGTCCTCTTCATCCAGCGCCGACCGCAGGGGCTCTTCGCGCTCCGCGGCCGCGCGGCGGAGGCCTGAGATGGCAGCTGCCGCCCGTGGGCCCGGCCGTCCGGCCCTTCTCCTCCTCGCGGTGACCTCGGCCGTCCTGCTCGTGCCGGTTCTGAACCGGCTCGTGCCGGAGGGCTCGGCCTTGCACCTCGAGGACCGGCTCGTGCCGCTGTTCGGCAAATATCTGGCCTACGCCGTGCTCGCCGTCTCCTTGGATCTCGTCTGGGGACGGGCGGGGATCCTCTCGCTCGGCCACGGCGCCTTCTTCGCCCTCGGCGGCTACGCCATGGGCATGTACCTCATGCGTCAGATCGGCCCGCGCGGGGTCTACGCCCATCCCGTCCTGCCCGACTTCATGGTCTTCCTGAACTGGCAGGAACTGCCCTGGTACTGGTACGGCTTCGACCGCTTCCCCTTCGCGCTCGTCATGATCGTGCTCGTCCCGGGCACCCTCGCCTTCCTGTTCGGTTGGCTCGCCTTCCGCTCGCGGGTGAGCGGCGTCTACCTCTCGATCATCACCCAAGCGCTCACTTTCGCCTTGATGCTCGCCTTCTTCAGGAACGACATGGGTTTCGGCGGCAACAACGGCCTCACCGACTTCAAGGACGTCCTGGGCTTCCCCATCGCCTCCCCCGGCACCCGCCTCGGCCTCTACCTCGCGACCGGCGCCCTCCTGCTCCTCGCCCTCGCGATCGCGATCCATCTGCGCCGCTCGCCCATGGGCCGGCTGCTCGTGGCGATCCGCGACGGCGAGGCGCGGGCCCGCTTCCTCGGCCACGACACGCTCCGGGCGAAGCTCTTCGTCTGGACCCTCTCGGCCGTGCTCGCCGGGCTCGCGGGGGCGCTCTACGTGCCCCAGGTCGGCATCATCAACCCTTCCGAGTTCGGCCCGGCCGCCTCGATCGAGATCGCGATCTGGGTCGCGGTCGGCGGCCGCGACACCGTCCTCGGGCCCGTGCTCGGCGCGCTCCTCGTCAACGGGATGAAGACCTGGCTCACCGGTGCCGCCCCGGAGCTCTGGCTCTTCGCACTCGGCGGGCTCTTCGTGATCGTCACCCTCCTGCTGCCCGACGGTCTCGTCGGTGTCCTTCGCGCACGCGCCCGTCGCCCGAAGGCCAGGGGCGTGGTCGAGGCCGTGGCCGAGCCCGCGCCCGGTCCGGTGGAGGCGGCCCGTGGCTGAGGCGCTGCGCACCCTGCCGGGCGGCCGCCTCCTGGAGCCGCACATCCTCCTCTATCTCGACGGCGTCACGGTGAGCTTCGACGGCTTCAAGGCCCTCGATTCGCTCTCGCTCGTCCTCGAGGAGGGCGAGCTGCGGACCGTCATCGGCCCCAACGGTGCCGGCAAGACCACGATGATGGACGTGGTCACCGGCAAGACCCGCCCGGACGCCGGGACCGTGCTGTTCCAGGGCGGGGTCGATCTGTTGCGACTCGACGAGACCGCGATCGCGCGCCTCGGCATCGGCCGCAAGTTCCAGAAGCCCACCGTGTTCGACCGGCTCACGGTGGAGGAGAACCTCGAGCTCGCACTCGAGGGCGGCTGGAGCGTGCCCCGGCTGCTCACGGGCCGCCTCGACGCGGCCGGGCTCGAGCGGATCGAGGGCACGCTTTCGACCGTGGGCCTGGCCGAGCTGCGGAGCATCGAGGCGGGCCGGCTCTCCCACGGCCAGCGGCAATGGCTCGAGATCGGGATGCTGCTCGTCCAGGAACCGCGCCTCCTGCTGCTCGACGAGCCGGTCGCCGGCATGAGCGACGCCGAGACGGCGCAGACCGCCGAGCTGATCCAGCGCCTGAAAGGCCGCCACACCATCGTCGTGGTCGAGCACGACATGCATTTCGTGCGCGCCCTCGGCGCCAAGGTCACCGTGTTGCACGAGGGCCGGGTGCTCGCCGAGGGGCCGGTCGAGGCGGTCCAGGCCGACCCGGCCGTGGTCGAGGTCTATTTGGGGCGCTCGTGAGCCATGCTCGAAGTCGACGACCTTCACCTCCACTACGGCGCCTCGCACACGCTCCGTGGCGTCTCGCTCACCCTCCGGCGCGGCGAGGTGACCTGCCTCCTGGGCCGCAACGGGGTCGGCAAGACCACGCTTTTGAAAGCGATCTTCGGCCACGAGCGGCCGAGCGGCGGGACCGTCCGGCTCGACGGTGCGCCGCTCGACGGCCTGCCGGCCTGGAAGCGCGCCCGGCTCGGGCTCGCCGCCGTGCCGCAGGGCCGCGAGATCTTCCCCCGCCTCACGGTCGAGGAGAATCTCCTCACCGGTCACGCGGCGCTTCGAGGTCGCGGCGAGGAGCCGCTGCCGCTCGCCGAGGTCTACGCCCGCTTCCCCGTGCTCCGCACCATGGCCCGGCGACGCGGCGGCGACCTTTCGGGCGGCCAGCAGCAACAGCTCGCGATCGGCCGGGCCCTCCTCACCCGTCCGAAGGTCCTCCTCCTCGACGAGCCGACCGAGGGCATCCAGCCCAACATCGTCGCCGAGATCGGCCGGGTGATCGGCGAGCTCGCCCGCGCGGGAACCATGGCGATCCTGCTCGTCGAGCAATATCTCGATTTCGCGCTCGCGCTCGCCGACCGGATCCTGATCATGGACCGCGGCCGGATCGTCCTCGAGGGCGACCGCGCGAGCCTCGACCTCGACGCCGCCCGCCGCTTCCTCACCGTCTGACCGGGACCGGTCGCACCGCGGCCCGGGTGGCGCCGTTTTCCACCGGCCGGGATCACCCTCCCGCTCGGCCGCCGGCCGCGGCGATCGTCTCGGCCATCGCGACGAGCGCCTGCGCCTGGCGGATCGAGGCGATGTCGATCAGCCGCCCGTCGAGCTGGACCGCGCCCTTGCCCTCGCGCTCGGCCTGTTCCATCGCCGCCAAGATCCGCCGCGCCTTCTCCACCTCGGCCGCGGGGGGAGTGAAGACCGCGTTGGCGAGCCCCACCTGCGAGGGGTGGATCGCCCACTTGCCCTCGCAGCCGAGTGCTGCCGCCCGGCGCGCCTGCGCTTCGAACCCTTCCGGATCCTTGAAGTCGCCGAACGGCCCGTCCACGGGGCGCAGGCCGTGGGCGCGGGCCGCCACCACGATCCGTGCGAGCGCGTAGTGCCAGGGATCGCCCCAGTGGCGCTGGCGCGGACCGTCCGCGGGAGCGTCCGTGAGCACGACGTAATCCGGGTTCGCCCCGCCGATCCCGGTGGTCCGCGCTCGGGTGCTCGCGGCATAGTCGGCCACCCCGAAATGGAGCGACTCGTTGCGCGGCGAGGCGCCGGCGATCGCCTCCACGTTCGTCATCCCGAGCGCGGTCTCGATGATCAGCTCGAAGCCGACCCGCTTCTTCCGCCGCGTCGCGGTCTCGATCTGGGTCACGAGCATGTCGACGGCGTAGACGTCGGCCGCGGTGCCGACCTTGGGGATCATGATCAGATCGAGCCGCTCGCCGGCCTGCTCGAGGACGTCGACCAGATCGCGGTACATCCAGGGTGTGTCGAGACCGTTGATCCGCACCGAGAGCGTCTTCGCCCCCCAGTCGATCTCGTTGATCGCGGCGATGACGTTCTTGCGCGCCTGCTCCTTCTTGTCCGGGGCGACCGCGTCCTCGAGGTCGAGGAAGACGATGTCGGCGGCCCCCTTGGCCGCCTTCTCGAAGAACTGCGGCGAGGAGCCGGGTACGGCGAGCTCGGAGCGGTTGAGGCGGCTCGTACGCACGGGGACCTGGGTGAAGCTCACGTCTCCTCCTCCGGGACCGCGGGCGATCGGCTCCGACCGCGGCCCCGTGCCAGCGGGTGGTGGGTCTCGACGACCGCCGAGAGCCGGCGCGTCTGGAGGTGGGTATAGACCTGGGTCGTCGCGATGTCGGCGTGACCCAACAGCGCCTGGACCGCCCGCAGATCCGCGCCGCGCTCCAGCAGGTGGGTGGCGAAGGCGTGGCGGAGTACGTGCGGCGAGATCCGCGCGGGCTCGAGGCCGGCGCGCGGGGCGAGCGCCTTGAGGAGCTGGAGGAGGCGCTGGCGCGTCAGATGGCCGCTGCGGCCTGTCGAGGGGAACAGGAAGCGGATGCTGCGCGCCCCGGCGAGGAAGGCCGGACGCGCTTCGAGCCAGCGTTCGAGGCAGACGCGAGCCGGTCCGCCGAGCGGCACGATCCGCTCCTTGCCGCCCTTGCCGCGGACCAGGAGGTGAGAACGGTCGGCGGCGATCGCCGAGAGCGGCAGGCCCACCAGTTCGGAGACCCGCAACCCGGTCGAGTAGGCGAGCTCGAGCAGGGTGAGGAGCCGCAGCCCCCGCACGCTCGAATCGGCCCGCGCGGCCTCGATCAGCGCCAGCACCTCGGCCTCCGAGAGGAGCCGCGGCAGGGGCGGCGAGCGCTTGGGCGGATCGAGCCCGGCGGTCGGATCGTCGCGCCGGTGCCCCTCGAGGTAGAGGAAGCGGAAATAGGTGCGGAGTGCCGCGAGCCGCCGGGCGAGGGTGGCGGCCTGCAGGCCGGCCGCGGTCTCGGCCCGCAAGAACGTCCGCAGATCGTCTTCGGTCGCCGCCTCGAGGGCGGTCCCGGTCGCGGCGAGATGGGCTCGCGCCCGCTCGAGGTCCCGCCGGTAGGCCTCGAGGGTGTGCCCCGAGGCGCCGCGCTCGACGGCGAGCATCTCGAGGAACGGCTCGATCACCGGCCCGGCCCGGAACGGCTCAACGGGGCAGCCGCTCGTCCGGGATGACGAGCTCGACCGGCCGGGTGGGCGGTGGGATGTCCCAGGTCAAGAGGAATATCAGGCCCCCCAGGACCAGGATCAGCGGCACGAAGAGGAGCAGACGGCGGATCATCGGGACGCCTTGCATCGCCGGCCGCACCGCCGCATCTCTGGGCGAGACCGGCACGCGACGGCGCTCGCGGAAGGGAACGGGGCACGAGGGTTGCCGCGCGGCGGCGAGCCGGGCTTATATCGGGTGCGACCGGGCGATTCAACGGCAGGTCGGGTGGGGCAGGACTCGTCCGGCGAAGGAAGATCCAGCGCGTCGACGCCGCCGGCAGCGGCGGCCCAGCGGCGCGTCGTGCTCGTGGGGCTCATGGGTGCAGGCAAGACCTCGGTCGGGCGGCGGCTCGCCAAGGCCATGGGTGCTCCCTTCGTCGATGCCGACGAGGAGATCGTCGCCGCCGCCGGGATGAGCATCGCCGACATCTTCGAGACCTATGGCGAGCCCGTCTTCCGCGACCTCGAGCGCCGGGTGATCGCCCGCCTGCTCGACGGCCCGCCGGGTGTCCTGGCTCTGGGCGGCGGCGCCTTCGTCGACCCCGAGACCCGCGCTCGCGTCAAGGAACGGGCCGTCTCGATCTGGCTCGATGCCGACATCGACACGCTGGTCGAGCGCACCGCGCGCAAGCGGGCGAGCCGGCCGTTGCTCAAGGACGGTGACCTGCGCGCCAAGCTCGAGACCCTCATGCGCGAGCGCCGACCGATCTACGCTCAAGCCGACCATCGGGTCGAGAGCGGCGCCCGCCCACCCGAGGACATCGCCGCCTCGATCCTCGAGCTGCTCGCGGAGGAGAAGCCTTGAGCCTGCGAACCGTGCCCGTGGCGCTCGGCGAGCGCGGCTACCAGATCCTGGTCGGCCGCGGCCTGCTCGAGCGGGCGGGCGAGCTGTTGGCCGACGTCCTCGAGGGGCCCGACGCGGTCCTCGTGACCGACAGCAACCTGCTCGCCACGGACCTCCCCGGCAGGGTCGGCCGCGGCCTCGAGGCGGCCGGCCTGCGCTACCGCACCGTGGCCGTGCCGGCCGGCGAGGCGAGCAAGAGCATGGAGCGGCTCGCAGCGCTCCTGGACGCGATCCTCGAGGGCGGTGCCGACCGCAGGCTCGCCGTGCTCGCCCTGGGCGGCGGCATGGTGGGCGATCTCGCCGGCCTCGCCGCGGCCTTGCTCCTGCGCGGCGTGCCGCTCGTTCAGCTGCCGACCTCGCTCCTCGCCCAGGTCGACAGCTCGGTCGGCGGCAAGACCGCGGTCAACAGCCGCTTCGGCAAGAACCTCGTGGGCGCCTTCCATCAGCCCCGCCGGGTGCTGGTCGACGTCGACGCGCTCGCGAGCCTGCCGCGGCGCGAGCTGCTCGCGGGCTGGGCCGAACTCGTGAAGCACGCCTTCATCAAAGACCGCGCGCTGTTCGAGTGGCTCGACGAGCGGGCCTCGGCGATCCTCGCGGGCGATCCCGAACTCCGGATCGAAGCGATCGCCCGCTCGGTCGCGATCAAGGCCGCGGTCGTGGGCGCCGACGAGCGCGAGATCGGCGGCGAGCGGGCACTGCTCAATTTCGGCCACACTTTCGCCCACGCCTACGAGACCTTGACCGGCTACGGTGCCGAGCTGCTGCACGGCGAGGCCGTGGCGCTCGGCATGAGCCGGGCCTTCGCTCTCTCGGCCCGGCTCGGCCGCTGCCCGGCCGAGGACGCCCGCACCGGCAGTCCGACCCGGGCGAGATGGGCT
>DAIOUO010000058.1:0-13558 GCA_036759485.1 Geminicoccaceae bacterium
AAGCGCCAGGCCCGCGCGCGGGCCGTGCCGCCGCCGCGCGAGGTCGGCCCGAGCCGCGGCGATCACGCCGCTCCCCAGCACGAGAGCTTCCTCCTCGCCCCGGCGCCGCCACGGCCCGCCGCGCCCGCGACACCGGATGCCGAAGCGGCGCTGCGCGCCTTTCTCGCCGGCGCCGGCCTCGCCGCCCACGAGCTGCCGGCGGGCGATCCGGAGCGTTTCCTGCGCGAGGCCGGTGCCGTCTTCGCGGCGATGGCGGAGGGACTGCGCCGGCTCCTCGCCACCCGTGCGCTCGTCAAGACCCACGCCCGGCTCGAGCGGACCACGATCGGGGCGGGACGCAACAATCCGCTCAAATACGCCCGCTCGAGCCCGGGGGCGGTCGCGGCGCTTCTGGGGCAGCCGGAGCCGGGCGATCTGCCGCCGGTCGCCGCCGTCGAGGCCGCGGTGCGCGATCTGCAGGCGCACGAGACGGGGCTCCTCGAGGCGGTCGAGGCGGCGCTCCGGGCCCTCTTGACCCGGCTCGATCCCGCCGCCCTCGAGGAGCGGCTCGCCCGGGAGACGGCCCTCAAGATCCTCCTCGAGGGCGGCAGGCGGGCGCGGCTCTGGGAGCTCTATCGCGAGCGCTGGGGCGAGCTCTCCGAGCAGGCCCGGCGCCGATTCATGGGCGATCTCGACGATGCGTTCCGTGCGGCCTACGAGCGCCGGCTCGCCGGCTCGCCGGAGGCGAAGGAGGACGAGCCGCGATGAGGCGCCGCCCGCTCCCGCTGCTGCCGCTTCTCCTGCTCGCCGCGCTCGGCGCGTGCGGCGGCAAGCCGCCGCCGCCACCCCCGCCGCCCACGGTCGTGAGCCTGACCTTGAAGGCCGCGGCCGACGTCAATCCGGACGCTTCCGGCGCGGCCAAGCCCGTGCGCGTGCGAGTGCTCCAGCTCGCGAGCGGGCGCAGCCTCCCGGAAGTCGACTTCTTCGCCCTCGACAAGGACCCCGCCAAGGCGCTCGGGCGCGACCTCAAAGGCGTGGAGGAGCTCGTCCTGGCGCCCGGCGGGACCCAGGTCTGGCAGGCCAAGCTCGCGGACGAGGTCAAGGTCGTGGGCGTCGTGGCCGCCTACCAGCGGATCGCCGAGGTGCAGTGGCGGGCGTGGAAGGAGGTGCCGCGCAACGCCACCACGCTCCTCGAGGCGCGTCTCGATGCGGGCGGCGTGAAACTCGCGGAGGCCGCACCTTGAGCAGCCGGGCGCGGCTCGTCTGGTCGGAGGGCATGTTCCTCCGCACCCAGCATTTCCAGCAGCAGGACCGCTGGATCGAGGCGCAGCTCGCGCTGGCACTCGCCGGCCTCTCGGCACTCGCCTGGGGCTTTCGCAGGCTCGAGCTCGACGAGGGGCTGTTGGCCCAGGGCCGGGTCGGCGTCAGAGCGGCGAGTGGGATCTTGCCCGACGGTACCCCCTTCGCGATTCCCGACCGCGACCCGCCGGTGGAACCCCTGGCCCTGCCGCGTGCCGACCGGCCGACGCTCGTCCATCTCGCCCTGCCGCTCCGGGTGGAAGGGGCGCAAGAGGTCGAGCCCGAGGGTGAGCCCGAGGCGGGGCTGCGCTATCGCGGCCGGACGGTCGAGCTGCGCGATGCCAATCTCGGCCGGGAGGAGCGGGCGACGATCGAGATCGCCGAGCCGCGTTTCCGCCTCCTGCCGGAGGGCGCGGGGCTGGACGGGCACGCGACGCTCGCGCTCGCCCGGGTCGTGCAGGTCGAGGCCTCGGGGGCGCTCGCCCTCGACCGCGACTTCGTCCCGCCCTGCCTGTCGATCGCCGCGAGCCCGGTGCTGCTCTCTTTCCTCGAAGAGCTCGCGGGCAAGCTCGAGGCCATCGCCGCCGAGCGGGCGGCATTCGTCGGCGGCAAACGGCTCGCCGGGGCGGGCGACATCGCCGATTTCCTGATCCTGCTGCTCTGCAATCGGACCCTCCAGATCGCTCGCCACCATGCGGAGCAGCGCAACCTGCACGGCGAGGCGCTCTATGGCTGGCTCGTCGGGCTGTTGGGCGAAGCCGCGAGCTTCGTTGCGGGCGAGCTGCGGCCGGCGCGACTGCCGCCCTACCGGCACGGCGAGCCCACGGCCGCGTTCCAGGCGCTGTTCCAGGAGCTGCGGCGGGTGCTGCTCGAGCTCGCCCGGCCGGAGCGTAGGGCCGTGCAGATCCCTTTGAAGACCTTCCCGAGCGGGGTGCGGGCGGCCGAGGTGCAAGACCGGGCGCTCTATGCCGAGGCCAGCTTCGTGCTCGCCTTCAACGCGCCGGTACCGCCCGAGACGATCCGCCAGCGGCTGCCCGGCCAGATCAAAATCGGTCCCGCCGAGGAACTGCAGGCGATCGTGCGGGCGGCGGTGCCGGGCATTCCGATCCGCCATCTGCCGACGGTGCCGCGCGAGATCCCGCTGCACCGCGGCATGGTCTATTTCGAGCTCGACCGGGCGAACGACTATTGGCGACGGTTGCCGAGCTCGGCCGGGCTCGCGCTGCACGTCACGGGCGAGCTGCGCGAGGGCATGGACCTCGAGCTCTGGGCGATCCGGGACTGAGGCGGGAGCGGGGCGATGGGCGGCGACGACCCCTTCGGCCTCGGCGACGACGACGAGCGGACCCGGCTGATCCCCACCCCGGGCGGCCGCGGACCGGGGCCCGCTCCGCGCCCGGCGCCGCCGGCGAGCGGAGCGCCCCTGCCCGAGGGCACACCCGGTCGCGGACCGCTCGTGCAGGCGGCGCACGGACTCCTCCTGCTCGCCCCGCGGCTCGCGACGCGCACCCCGCCCACGGATCCGGCCGAGCTCCGCGTCCGCCTCGAGGGCGAGCTCGGCCGGTTCCGCGAGCGAGCGATCGCCCTCGGCGCCGATCCGCGCCAGGTCGAGGCGGGGCACTACGCGCTCTGCGCGTTCTTCGACGACGTGATCCTCAACACGCCCTGGGGCGCGCACGGGCGATGGAAGAGCGAGAGCCTGGCCGGTACGCTCCATCACGACGTGGCGGCGGGCGAGCGCTTCTTCGCGCTCCTCGACCAGGCGGGCCGCGAGCCGAGCCGCAACCGGCCGCTGCTCGAGCTCCTCGCCGCCTGCCTCGCCATGGGCTTCGAGGGCCGTTACCGGCTGGCCCCGGGCGGGGCGGTCGAGCTCGCCCGGATCCGAAGCGAGCTCTACGCCCGGCTCGGGGCGGGAGACGATGGGGTCGAGCGCGAGCTGAGCCCGGCCTGGCGCGGCGCAGCGGCCCGCCACGTGCCGCTGGCCGAGCGGCTGCCTCTCTGGGTGGCCGGGGTCGCCGCACTCGCGCTGCTCGCGATCGTCTACGGCCTCTTCGCGGTCCGGCTCGGGGCGATCGCCGAGCGGCTCGGCCCGGCCGTGGCGGGGCTGCCGCCGCACCGGCCGGTCGAGCTCGTGCGGGTGGCGGAAGCAGCGCCCGTGGTCCGGCCGCAGCCGCCGAGGCCCGTGGCGACTCCGCTCGCCGAGCGGCTCAGGGCCTGCCTGCGGGCTTCGGGCGTGAGCGGCGAGGCGGTGAGCGAGGATCTCCAGAAGCTGCGGGTCCGCTTGCCCAATGCCGGGCTCTTCGCTTCCGGGCGGGCCGAGCTCGACCCCGCCGTGATGCCGCTCCTCTCGTGCCTCGGCCGCGAGCTCGCCGCCGAGCCCGGCAGGATCCTGGTCGTGGGCCACAGCGACGATCGGCCGATCCGCACGGCCCGGTTCCCCTCGAATTGGGAACTCTCGCGAGCCCGCGCCGAAGCGGTCCGGGCAGGGCTCGCTCCCGCCTTCGCCGGTCCCGCGCGGATCGCGGTCGAGGGCCGGGCGGACAGCGAGCCCGTGGCGCCGAACACGGACGAGGCCGGCCGGTCCCGCAACCGACGCGTCGAGATCCTGGTGTTCCGGTGAGGCGGCGGTGAGCCTCTTGCGTACCCTCTGGGCGGTCGTCACCGCGCGTTGGTTCCTCACCCTAGCTGGCGCGCTCCTGCTCGTGGCACTCGTCTGGTTCGCGGGCGATCTCCTGGCGATCGGGGCCTCTCGGCCGCTTTCGGGCGAGGTCGAGAAGCTCGTGGCGATCCTCGTGATCGCCTTGCTCTGGGGAGCGAGCAATCTCTGGCACCAGCACCGCGCCCGCCGGCGGAACGCGGCCCTGGTCGAGGCTCTCGCGGCCCCGGCGGCGCGGCCCGACCCGGCGGCCGGTGAACGGGCCGAGCTCGCCCGCCGCTTCGCCGAGGCGCTCGAGCGGCTCAAGGCCCGCCGGCTCGGCGGCCGGGGCCATCGCCGCTGGCTCTACGAGCTGCCCTGGTACGCGATGATCGGCCCGCCGGGCTCGGGCAAGACGACCGCGCTCGTGCAGTCGGGGCTGCGCTTCCCGCTGGGCTCGCCGGACGATCTGCGCGGAGTGGGCGGGACGCGGCACTGCGACTGGCTCTTCACCGAGGAGGCGGTGCTGATCGACACGGCCGGCCGTTACACGACCCAGGACAGCGACGCCGAGGTGGACGCCGCCGCCTGGGCGGCCTTCCTCGATCTCCTGAAGCGCCACCGGCCGCGCCAGCCCTTGAACGGCGTGCTCGTCGCCCTGTCCGTCACGGACCTCGTGGATCCGGGCCGGAGCGGGCTCGACCACGGGCGGGCGATCCGCGCTCGGCTCGACGAGCTCGAGACGCGGCTCGGCCTGCGGCTGCCGGTCTATCTCCTGATCACCAAGGTCGATCTCCTCGCGGGCTTCGCCGAGACGCTCGGCGAGCTGCCCGAGAGCGAGCGGGGGCAGGTCTGGGGGTTCACGCTGCCGGTCGAGACGCCGGCCGAGGCGATCCGCGAGACGCTCGCCCGCGGGCTCGAGGAGCTCGTGGCCCGGCTCGACCGGCTCGTGCCGCAGCGCCTTTCGGCCGAACGCGACCTCGAACGGCGGGCGCGGATCCTGGGTTTCCCGGCGCAGGTGAACGCCCTCTCGCCCGCGATCCTGAAGCTCCTCGACGGGCTCGCCGCCGGCCACGGCTGGGCCGCCGCCCCGTTCCTGCGCGGCGTCTACCTCACGAGCGCCACCCAGACCGGCACGCCGGTCGATCGGCTCGTGGCGGCGATCGCCCGCAGCATGGGTCTGGCGCAGCCGCCGCTGCAGCCGCAGGCCGGCGACCGCAGCTTCTTCCTCACCCGGCTGCTGCGGGACGTGGTGTTCGCCGAGGCGAGCCTCGTCGCGCGCGAGCCCCTGCGCGAGCGGCGCGAGGGCCTGCTCCGCGCTGCGGCACTCGCCGGGATCGCGCTGGTCGCGGCCGCTTCGATCGGCGGCTGGGTGTGGAGCTACGTCCAGAACCGCGAACGGATCCTCGCCCTCGAGGCGGAGCTCGCGCTCTGGCCGCGCGAAGCGGCGCCCGTGGCCCGCGACCGGCTCGGACCGGCCGATGCCGCGCTCGCCCCCGTCGTGGCGCCGCTCGAGCGGCTCGGCAGGCTCGCGGCACGGCTCGCCGAGCCCGATCCCTGGTCGATGCGGCTCGGGCTCTCCGAGCGGGCGACCGCGGCGAGCCTCCTCCGTGCCGCCTACCGGGACGCGCTCCGCGATCTCCTCCTGCCGCGGCTCGTGCTCAGGCTCGAGCGGCAGATGCGGGCGCGACTGCTCGAACCCGATTTCCTGCTCGAGGCCCTCAAGGTCCATCTGGCCCTGGTCGGCCGCGCCCCGGCCGACGCCGAGCTCGTCGCGACCTGGTTCGCGCTCGATCTGGCCGGCTCGGAGCCGGCGCTCGCGGGACCACTCGGACCGCATCTGCAGGCGCTCGGGGCCGAGCTCGCCGCACTCGAGCCCAAGCCCGCACCCGACGAGACGCTCCTCGAGCAGGCGCGCGTCACGCTCGCCCGGCTGCCGCTCGCCCAGCGGGCCTACCGGACGGTGCGTGCGCGCCCCGAGGTGCAGGGGCTGCCGCCCTGGCGGGCGAGCGAGGCGGCCGGCCCGCACGGGCCCACCGTGCTCGTGCGGCGCTCGGGTCGGCCGCTCGGGGCGCCGGTGCCGGGGATCTTCACGCATGCCGCCTTCCACGGCGTGTTCCTGCCGATCCTCGACGAGGCGGCGCGCGACGCCTTCGCCGAGAACTGGGTCCTGGGGGCGCAGCAGCGGCCGGAGCCGTCGCCCGCCGAGCTCGCCCGGCTGCGGGCGGACATGTTGGCGCTCTACTACGACGACGCGATCGCCGCCTGGCAGGGCGTGCTCGACGACGTGACCCTCGCCCCGCTCGGCGATATCGCCCAGGCGGCGGAGGTGACCAAGGCGCTTTCCGGCCCGAATTCGCCGGTCAAGCTCCTGGTCCAGGCGATCCTGGCCGAGACCCGGCTCACCCGGCCACCGCCGGCAGCCGACGCTCAGGGAAGCGACCCGGCCAAGGCCGCGGCGGCCGCCGCCAAGGCGCTCGGACCGCTGGCCGCCAAGATCGGCAAGCTCGCCAAGCTCGTGGGCGGTGCGAGTCCGGGGGCGGCCGCCGAGCCGGCCGGCGAGCCGCCCGGTGCACCGGTCGAGCGGCACTTCGCGGGGCTCGCGGCCCTCGTCGAGGGACGGGACGGGGCACCACCGGCGCTGGATGCCGCACTCTCCGCGCTCGCGGCCCTGAGCGGCAAGATCCAGGAAGCGCTCCTCTCCCCCGATCCCCGGGCGAAGCTCGCCGCGATCGGGCCGCAGGCGGCGGGTCAGCTCGCCGGCGAGGCGGCGCGTCTGCCCCCGCCGCTCGGGCCCATGCTCGCCGGCATCGCCCAGAAGGTCGGCGGCGCCACGACGGGTGCGCTCCGCGAGCAGATCAACGCCGCCTGGCAGAGCGACGTCCTCCCCTTCTGCCGTCTGGCGCTCGGCGGCCGCTTTCCCTTCGCCCGCTCGAGCGCGATCGACGCGAGCCTCGAGGACGCGGCCCGCCTGTTCGCCCCGGGCGGGCTGATCGATACCTTCCTCAAGGTGCATCTCGCGGCGCATGTCGACACCACCCGTCGGCCCTGGCAGCCGCTCCAGGGGGTGGCACTCGCCACGGGCTCGCTCGCCGCGCTCGAGCGGGCGAAGCGGATCGGCAACGCGCTGTTCCCCGCCGGCCCGCAGCCCCGGGTGGCCTTCTCGTTGACCCCGCTCGAACTCGACGCGGCGGCCTCGAGCGTCAGCCTCGACCTCGACGGCCAGGAGTTGCGCTACGATCACGGCCCGGCGCAGCCGCGGAGCTTCCTCTGGCCCGGCCCCGGCGGCACCGGGCTCGTGCGGCTCTCCTTCGCGCCGCTCGACGGCGGTCCGCCGGTGACGGTGGTCCAGGAGGGAGCCTGGTCGCTCTTCCGGCTGATCCACCGGGGCGAGGTCAGGGCTACCGGCCAGCCCGATCTGTTCGAACTGACGCTCGGTGCGGGCCGGCATCGGGCCCGCTTCCGGCTCAAGGCCGGCAGCGTCGAGAACCCGTTCGACCTCGGCCTGCTCGCGGGCTTCAGCTGTCCGGAGGCGCTGTGAACGGTATCGGTGTCTTCGGCAAGCTGCCGGCGCGCGGCGATTTCGTGGCGCAGGGGCTGCCCCCTTTCTTCACCGACGCCTGGCACGGCTGGCTCGTGCGGGGGCTCGCCGACGCCCGGCTGCTGCTCGGCGAGCGGCTCGCCGAGGTCTGGCGCGTGGCGCCCGCTTGGCGCTTCCTCCTGGCACCGGGCCTCTCGGGGCCGGTGGCCGCGGCCGGTGTCCTCGTCCCGAGCGTGGATGCGGTCGGCCGGGCGTTCCCGCTGACCCTGGCCCGGCTCGCGGCCGAGCCCCTCGAGCCGCTCGGGCTGCTGGCGGGCCCGCCCTGGCTCGACCGGCTCGAGGCGGCGGCGCGCGCGGCTCTGGTTCCCGACCTCGACTTCGAGGTCTGGCTCGCGGAGCTGCGGGCGATGGCGCCCGAGCGACCGCCGGTGGCGGCCCCGCCACCGCTCCCGCTGCGCCTGTTCGGCGAGGCCGGCGGGCTCGCGCCGCGGCTGGCCGAGGCGCTCGTCGCGCGCGGCGGGCACGGGCTCGCACTCTTCTGGAGCGCGGGATCGCCCTACGTGGCGGCCGGTCTGCTCGCGAGCCTCGGTCTGCCCGAGGGGCGCGACTTCGTGCGGCTCCTGAGCGATCGGGGGGGAACGTGAGCAAGGATCCCCTCCTCTGGCGAGCCGCGGGTGGGAGCGACGTCGGCAAGGTCCGGCGGGTCAACGAGGACGCCTGGATCGCGCGGCCCGAGCTCGCGCTGTTCGCGGTGGCCGACGGGCTCGGCGGCCACACCCGCGGCGACCGGGCGAGCCGGGTGGTGGTGGAGGAACTCGCGAGGCTCGACCCGGCGCCCGACCCGGCCGACCTCGAGGCGGCGGCACGGGCGGCCCTCGAACGGGCGCACGCGCGGATCCGGTCCGAGGCGCTCGCGATCGGCGCCACCATGGGGACGACGGTCGCGCTCCTGCTCGCCCGGGAGGCGCGGGCGGTCCTGCTCTGGGCCGGCGACAGCCGGATCTACCGCTTGCGCGGCGACCGGCTCGAGCCGCTCAGCCGCGACCACAGCCGGGTGCAGGAATTGGCGGAGGCCGGGCTGATCAGCGCCGAGGAGGCGCGCCGGCATCCCTTGCGCAACCTGATCACCCGCGCCGTCGGGACGGGCGAACGGCTCGAGCTCGAGCGGCGCGCGCTCGAGCTGCGGCCGGGCGACCTCGTGCTCCTGTGCAGCGACGGGCTCACGGGCCCGCTCGAGGAGCGAGAGATCGCGGCGATCCTCGAGCGCCACCGGCTCGACGCGGTCGGGCCCTTGATCGAGGCCACGCTCGCCCGCGGCGCGCCCGACAATGTGACGGTGGTGGTCGCCGCGTTCGGCGAGGACCCCGACCGGACCGTCCCCGGCCTCGGCAGCGTGCCGTGATCGTCACCAACCTCACCCCCTGGAAGGTCGCCTGCGCGACCGCGCTCGACGTGGCCGCGCGCCGGCATCTCGTACTCGTGGTCAAGGGCACCTTCCGCTTCCCGAATCGGGCCGGCGCGCCGCTCGAGCCGGCCGAGGCGCAGGAGGAGCCCGTGCTCGCGGACCTGCACTGGGGCGAGCCGGGCTTCTCGCCGCCGCGGCTCGAGGCCGAGCTCGCCCGCTTCAAGCCGCGCTGCGACCTGCTCGTGAACGGCACCGCCCACGCCCCGGACGGGCGGCCCGTGGAGCGGCTCGAGGTCGGGGTGGCGTGCGGACCGGTCCGCAAGCTCGTCGTCGTGGTGGGCGATCGGGTCTGGCGACAGGCGGGTGCCGTGGTCGGGCCCTCGGCACCCGCCCCGTTCACGAGCATGCCGGTCCGGCTCGATCGGGCGTTCGGCGGGGTGGACGATGCCGACGGGGACGAGCCGCAGCCGCTCGCCTACGCGGCGAACCCGTTCGGCCGCGGCTGGCACCGGGTGAAGAACCAGGGGCGGATCTTCGGCCGGCCGTTGCCCAATCTCGAACGTCCCGGTGAGCCCGTGACCGTGCCATGGGGCGGCTACAGGCCGGCCGGGCTCGGGATCGTGCCGAGGAGCGTGCCGGAGCGCCTGCGCTTGGCCGGGACCTACGACCAGCGCTGGCTCGACGAGGTCTTCCCGTTCCTTCCCGAGGATTTCGACGAGCGTTACCACCAGGCGGCTGCGGAGGACCAACGCCTACCCTGGCCGACGGGTGGCGAGGAGGTGGTGCTCCTCCACCTCACCCCCGAGGGCCGCACCCGGTTCGGGCTGCCGGTGGTCGATCTGCCGGTCGTGCTGATCGATCGCGACGGCGGTCTGCGCGAGAAGCGGCCGGTGCTCGATACGATCCTGATCGAGCCGGATGCGCGGCGGGTCTGCCTCACCTGGCGGACGAGCGAACCGCTGCGCCGCAACCTCTTCGAGATCGCCGAGGCGATCGTCGGCCGGACGAGCCCGACCTGGTCGCGGGCACGGCGCACGGGCAAGACCTATTACCGGCGTCTCTCGGAGCTCGATCGGCGCGAGGAGCCGACCGAGCCGTGACGCCGCGGCTCTCGATCCGGGCGGTGGGGATGGCGAGCGCGGTCGGGCTCGACGCGCCCGCCTCCTGCGCCGCGATCCGCGCCCGCATCGACGGTTTCCGCGAGACCCGCTTCCTCGCCCGCGGCGGGGCCTGGATCGTGGGGGCCGAGGTGCCCTTGCCCGAGCCCTGGCGCGGCGTGCCGCGGTTCGCGCGGCTGCTCGAGGGCCCGCTCGGCGAGTGCCTCGCGGCCCTGCCCGGCGCGCGGCTCGCGGAGCTGCCGTTGCTGCTCGCGGTGGCCGAGCCGGAGAGGCCGGGACGCCTGCCCGATCTCGAGCGGGAGCTCGCGGAGGAGCTGGCGGCGGTAGCGGGCGGGCCGCTTCATCCGGCGAGCCGGATCCTGGCGCGCGGCCGCTGCGGGCCCGCGGAGGCGATCGGCGAGGCCTCGCGCCTTTTGGCCGAGGGCCGGGTGCCGGCCGTGCTGGTCGCGAGCGTCGACGGCTACCTCCTGGCGCCGACCCTCCGGGCGTTCGACGAGCACCGCCGGCTCCTCTGCGAGGGCAACAGCGACGGCTTCGTGCCGGGCGAGGCGGCGGCCGCTCTGCTCCTGACCGGGCCCGATCCGAAGGCGCTGCTGCACGTCGTCTCGGCCGGCTTCGGCCGCGAGCCGGCGCCGATCGCGAGCGGCGAGCCCTCGCGGGCCGAGGGGCTCGCGGCCGCCTTCCGGCAAGCGCTCGCCGCCGCCGGGATCACCATGGCGGAGGTCGGCTGGCGGCTCGGCACGATGAGCGGCGAGCAGTTCTGGTTCGAGGAGCACGAGCTCGCGGTCGCCCGGCTGCTGCGCGGCCGGCACGCGTTCCAGGACCTCTGGCATCCGGCCGACTGCATCGGCGAGACCGGGGCGGCCGCGCTCGCTTGTTGTCTCGCTCTGGCCTTCGAGGCGGCACGCAAGGGCTGGGCGCCGGGCGATCCCATGCTGGTGGCCGCGAGCGACGAGGACGGGCGTTGCGCCGCTCTCGTCCTCGCCGCCGGCGGGGGCGGGCGGTGAACGACGTCTTCGCCAACGGCCGCGGGATCGCCTGCAGAGCGGGCTCGGGCAAGGCGCCGGCGGCCTTCCCGGACGTCTGCATGACGCCACCCGAGAACCCGGCGACGCCGCCGGGCGTGCCGGTGCCCTACCCGAACACGGGTATGGAGTCCGACACCAGCGACGGCAGCCGCACGGTCGTGATCCACGGCCAGGAGGTGATGCTCAAGAACAAGAGCTACTACAAGAAGAGCATGGGCGACGAGGCCGGCTGCGCCGCCAAGAAGGGTGTCGTCACCAGCGTCAATCGTGGCAAGGTCTATTTCATCGCCTGGTCGATGGACGTGAAGTTCGAGGGCGAGAACGTGGATCGCCACCTCGACCTCACGACGCACAACCACGCTTCGCCGGTCACCAACACGCCGCCGTTTCCGGATCTGAGCACGATCAAGGTCGACCCGACCGACTGCCCGAGCATCCTCGCCAAGGAAGACATCAAGATCACGGCACACAAGGACAGCGAGTGCCGTAAGGATCAGCAGTCCGATCACATCGTCCAGAACGCCTGCTTCGTCAACAACCGCAAGCTCGATACGCCGATCTCGACCGCGCCCGGCTACAGCACCGACGACGCACCGTGCATCTGCCTGTTCGGCAAGAGCACGGGCAACGGCGAACACGGCCGCAAGACAAGGAAGCAGACCAAATGGGAGAAAGAGCTGCGAAGGAAGGGGGCCAAAAACACCACCTATGCCAAGGCGCGCGACGATAATTTGAAGATCCTTCACGAGTCGATGAACCATCCACCCTCGGCGAAGGCGCTGAAGTGCATCCAGATCAAGCTGGACGAGTACTTCAAGGGGAAGCTCGGTCTCGAGGACGACAGCGAGGTGAGGATCCCGCGCACGCGCAAGTTCAAGCGGGGTCGCAAGCTCGTTACCTGAGGCGAGCGGCGGAAAGGAACGGAGATGAACGGGGACGACGAGGAGGACGAGGAAGGCGGCGACGAGACGATCGAGATCAACTGCCTGGACGTGGCGGTCGATTCGGCGGGGGCGGTGACCTCGCTCGTGGTGACGACCGACGGCGAATCGTTCCGGTCCTACGTCGTCTTCCATCCGCGGATCGACCGGCCGGGGACGGTTCTCTACGAGACCGACAGCTGGTGCCATTCGCTTTGGCGGGCCGAAGACGGGCCGATCTACGTCGTCGACAACGACGGCTTCCTGCACACGACCGAGCGCGGCCGCTTCGAACGGATCGATCTCGGGGCGCCGATGGGCCTCTACAGGCTGGTCGAGGTCGCAGGCGACCTCGTGACCTGTGGCGCCGACGGCGTGGTCCTGCGCCGCCGGGGAGGGACGTGGACGTCGATCGGCCGCCCGCTGACCGCCGACCTCTACGGCGTCGGCGGCACCGCCGACGGGACGCTCTACGTCGTGGGCGACCGAGGAACGGCGGCGCGGATCGACGACGGCGGCTGGCACGATCTCGCCCTGCCGACCGATTCGACCCTGTTGTGCGTGCATCCTTGGGGTGCCGACGAGATCGCGCTCGGGGGCGAGAACGGTGTTTTCCTCCTGGGTGCCGGAGCGCGTTGGCGGTTGGTCGACCCGGCGCCTTCCGCGCACGATCTCTGCGCGGTCGGTAGCGGGCTCGCGGTGGCCGCAGCCGGCGCCGGCGTTGCCCTGTTCGATGGTGCGGGCTTTCGTTCGCTCAAGGAGGATATCGACGCGCAGGCGGTCGCGGCGAGCGGGCGCTACCTGGCGGTCGCTGCCGGGGATGCGGTCTGGCGCTTCGACGGCACGACCTGGAAGCACCGCACCTTCGGGTTCTGAGCGGGGCTCAGCCCGGGCCGGTCGTCCAGCCGACCACCTGCCCCAGGTCCTGTCGCGGGGCGAGGCCCAGGCCCATGCGGCCGTTCCCCGAGAAGGTCGCGGTTTCGCGGCGCACGAGCTGGAGCGCGCCG
The DNA here is from genome assembly GCA_036759485.1 of Geminicoccaceae bacterium. Classification (GTDB taxonomy): domain Bacteria; phylum Pseudomonadota; class Alphaproteobacteria; order Geminicoccales; family Geminicoccaceae; genus JANXAZ01. Next base: position 12,933 of record DAIOUO010000058.1, read on the forward strand.
CCCTCGGGCAGGAGGAAGGTGCCGTTGGTGCTCGTGTCTTCGAGCGTGCAACGATCGCCGAGATTGGTCACGATCGCATGCCGTCGCGAACACCAGGGCGTGAGGAGGACCAGATCGCAGCCGGGATCGCGGCCGAGGACGGCGCGTTCGCCGCGGCGGAGCTCCAGGCTGCGCTCCCCGTGGCGAAGCCGCAGGACGAGGCCGAGCGGACGCGCTTCGGGGCCGGTGCCGAGCACGGTCCGCTCGGGCCCGGCCGCGGGCTCGAGGCGGAACAAGCGCACCGGGGCCGTCCGGCCCTTGACCGTGATCTCGTCGAAGGGCCGGGCGCGCTCTCGAAGCCCGCTCGGCAGGGCCGAGACGAAGCTCTCGGAGGCCAAGATCTCGCCCGGCCGCGCCCGCGCTTCGATGCGCGCGGCGAGGTTGACCGCATCGCCGAACACGTCGTCGGGACCCGCCACGACGGGGCCCAGGTGGATCGCTGCGCGCAGGCCCGCAGCCGGCGGCTCGCGCAGTGCGACCATCCGCTCGGCCGCGGCGAGGCAGGCTTCGGGCGCATCGAAGGTCGCGAGGAGCCCGTCACCCAGCGACTTGACGACCCGCCCGCCCTCGCGTGCGACCTCGGCCCG
>DAIOUO010000059.1:0-13447 GCA_036759485.1 Geminicoccaceae bacterium
TGGCCGGCTTGCGGCTGGTGCGGACCTATTCCGAGCTCGTGCCGGACGGCGAGGCGGGGGTGGGGCTCGCGCGCTCGCTCGCCCGCCGTCTGGCGGCCTCCGGTCTGCCGGGCGCCGCGGCCTCGGTCCTGACCGAACACGGCCTGCCTCGACTGCAGGGCCCGGCCCGGGCTGAGCTGGTGCTCGAGGTGGCCGAGCTCCTGCTGCGCGCCGGCGATCGCCGCGCCGTCTCGGCGCTCTTGGACGCCGAGGCCGGCACCTTCGCGGTTGCCGGCGCGACGCGGGCGCGCGCCGAAGCGCTGCGCCGGACGGCGGAACGGCGCGCTGCGGCGGAGACGGCGTCCGACGACGCCGGTTCGAGCGCCCGCGCCCGGCTCGAGGCGGCTTGGCGGGGGCGGGATTGGCGGACGGTGGTCGAGACGGGGACGGCGCTGCTCGCCGGAGCGACCGCAGACGAGGCCGAAAAGCGCCGGCTCCTCTCGCGGGTGGCCGTGGCGCTCGGCGCGGAGGGCCGTGCCGATGCGATGCGCGAGCTGATCGAGCGCCATGCGCCCGTGCTGCGGGACCTCTCGCCGACGGACCCCTTGTCCCGCCTCCTCGGTCTGGTCGCCGGCAGGCCCGCCTTGGCCGGCGACGCCCTCGAGGTCGCGAGTGCGCTCTCCGGCGAGATCGCGGCCTTGCGTTCGGCTCTCGGCCGCGGCCGGTGAGCGGTGCTCGGACCACCGGCGCCGCGGCGGCCCGCCGGTCCGTGGCGTCGCACGGGAACGCCTGCGGGAGGCCGGCTCGGGGTCTCCGGGTCGGAGCCGCGCTCGACGGCGAGCTCGCGCCCGCGCCCTCGGCTCTCGGTCCGGGCCGACGAGCCGCACCAGGACCGAGTCCCCCGTTGGTGGCGCCGGAGGGGACGCCCATCGCACGAAACTCGGCGCGTTCGAGTGCGGTTCGGTTCGACCGGGAGCTCCTGGCGCTACGCTCGGCTCTCGGCCGCGGTGGCCGAGCCGCGCTCGGGCCTCGAGGCGCTCGGCTGTTCGGCCACGGCGACGGCCACGAGCGAAGCGCCGCGCCGGAGAGCCCTAGCCCAGGGCCTCGGAGAGCTCGGCCGCGCGGCGTCGGCGCCAGGCGAAGGCGTGCGCGATCATGAGTTCGAGATCGTCGAGCCGCGGTCGCCAGCCGAGCAGCGAGCGGATGCGGCTCGCATCGGCCACCACCTCGGCCGCATCGCCCGGGCGTCGCGGCGCGGGCCGGGTCGCGACCCGCCGCCCGGTCACCCGCTCGACCGCGGCGACCACCTGGCGGACCGAGAAGCCCCGGCCGTAGCCGCAGTTGAGTACCGCGCTCGCACCACCGGCCAGCAGGTGGTCGAGGGCCGCCCGGTGCGCCTCGGCGAGATCGCTCACGTGCACGAAATCGCGCACGCAGGTGCCGTCCACGGTCGGGTAGTCGGTACCGTAGATCGGGAGCTCCGGCCGGCGCCCGAGCGCCACGTCGAGGGCCACCCGGATCAGATGAGCGGGGCCGGTCTCGGCCTGCCCGGCGCGGCCTTCCGGATCGGCGCCGGCGACGTTGAAGTAGCGCAGTACGACGAAGGGCAGATCGTGAGCGGCGGCCGCATCGGCCAGCAGCCGCTCGACCATGAGCTTCGACCAACCATAGGGATTGATGGGCACCGTCGGTGCGTCCTCGCCGACGGGCGATCGTGTCGGGCTGCCGTAGACCGCGGCCGTGGAGGACAGCACGAAAGCCGCCACGCCGTGGCCTACGCAGGCCTCGAGCAGGCCGAGCGAAGCGGCGAGGTTGTTGCGGTAATAGGGCAGCGGGCGGCGGACGCTCGCCGGGGCCACGATCGAGGCCGCGAGATGGATCACGGCCACGACGTCGTGGCGCCGGAGGGCGGCCGCGACCGTGCTCCGATCGGCGACGTCGCCGATCACGAGCGCGCAGTCGCGATGGAGCGGCCGCAGCCGGCCGGAGCTCAGATCGTCGAGCACCACGACCGGCCAGCCGGCGGCGCGCAACGCCAGCACCACGTGCGAGCCGATGTAGCCGGCCCCACCGGTGACCAGCACGCTGCCCGGAGCGCTCACCGGCCGGCCGGCTCCGTTCCGGCCGCGGAAGCCGTCGGGCGGGTTCCTTCGCGGGCGCGGATGTCCCCGCCGCGTCGAGCGCTACGGTTGATTCTGTTGCGCAAAGAAAAAAACCGCAAAGTTCCGAACTCCACCTGCTCGTCCTGCCGACCGGGTGGCCGAACTAGCAAACCCGAAGGGGACAAGACCAAGAGATGTTCACCATCGTGTTTCCGGGTATGTCGGCGGACGCCGCTCGCAACTTGAGCCCGTAGCGAGGGTATGGCAGGTGCAACGCGAAGGTACGAGGGTCCGCCCCGGGGGCGGGTCCGGGTGGTGACCGGGGAGAGGATGGTGCACCGAGAGGTGGCGGGCCGGCGATCGACCGGCCGGAGCGCGATCGCGGCGCTGCTGACCGCTCTCGTGGTGGCCTGTTCGAGCCTCCCCGAGGCGCCGTCGGAGCCCGAGTCGATCGAGGTCCCGGCGGGATCCGCGACCTACCGGATCGCCGCGGGCGACGATCTGCAGATCTTCGTCTGGCAGGACCGCGACCTCTCGCTCAAGGTCCGGGTGCGGCCGGACGGGCGGATCTCGATGCCGCTCCTGGCCGATGTCGAGGCGGCCGGGAAAACCCCGGCCGAGCTCGGCCGCGAACTCGAGCGCCGGCTCGCCGACTATGTCCAGCGGCCGCTCGTCACCGTGATCGTGACCGACTTCCTGGGCCCGCTCGACCAGCAGATCCGCGTGGTCGGCGAGGCCATCAAGCCGCAGAGCCTGCCCTGGCGACCGGGGATGACGGTGCTCGATGCGATCATCGCCGTGGGCGGCCTCACCGCCTTCGCCGACGGCAACCGCACCGTGCTCGTCCGCCGCACTCCTGACGGTCCGCGACGCTACCGGGTACGGGTCGCGGACCTTCTGCGCGAGGGCGACATCGGCGCCAATGCCGGTCTCGCTCCGGGCGACGTCCTGATCGTTCCCGAAGCGCTCTTCTGAACGGCCATGCAGCCGACGCTCGACCAGATCCTCGGCCTTCTGCGGCTGGTTCGGCGCGGCCGCTGGACCTGCCTCGCGATCGCCTGGGCGGTGGCGGCGATCGGGTGTCTCGTGGTGGTCCTCCTGCCGAGCCGCTACGAGAGCACCGCGCGGATCTTCGCCGACACCGACGGTATGCTCGGGCCGCTCCTCAAGGGCATCACGGTCGAGACCGACCTCACTCGTCAGCTCGACGTGATGCAGCGGACCATCCTGAGCCGGCCGAACCTCGAGCGGGTCATCGACCGGGCCGGCCTCGCCGGCCGGGCGCCGGACGCGATCGCGCGCGAGCGCCTGGTGGCCGATCTCAAGGCCGGGATCCGAGTGACCTCGCAGGGCTGGAACCTGTTCACGGTCGCCTATCGCGATTCGGACCCGGCGGCCGCCCAGCGCGTGGTCGCGGCGCTCCTCGAGATCTTCGTCGCCGCCAATCTCGGCGTCGGCCGCGAGGAGCTCGAGGTGGCCCGCCGCTTCATCGACGAGCAGATCGCCGTCCAGGGTCGGGCGCTCGACGAGGCCGAGCGGCGGCTCGCCGAGTTCCAGAAGCGCAACGCCGGCACCTTGCCGGGCGAGCAGGGATATTTCGCGACCGTCCAGGAGGTCCGCCGGCAGATCGCGGAGACCCAGCGCGAGCTCGATGCGGCGCGGGCCGAGCAGGCGGCACTCCAGCGCCAGCTCGCGAGCGTGCCGCCCACCGTGAGCGCGGCGCGCGCCGCGGCGGCCGGCAGCGGCGCCGGGCGCGGGGTCGCCGACGAGCTCGCGGCGCTCCGCCGCCGGCTGATCGAGCTGCGCGCCCGTTTCACCGAGCGCCACCCGGACGTGGTCGCGACCGAGGAGGCGATCGCCGCGCTCGAGGGCCGAGCCCGGGGTGCCACGGATGCGACCGTCGCGGCACCGGTCTCCAACCCGGTCTACGAACAGATCCGAGTGCGGATCGCCCAGAAGGAAGCCGAGATCGCCAACCACGAGAGCCGCCTCGCGCGGGCCGAGGCCCAGCTCGCCCGGCTCGAGGCGCAGGCGCGCACCATGCCGGAGACCGAGGCCGAGCTGAAGCGGCTGATGCGCGACTACGAGGTGATCAAGCGCAATTACGACGAGCTGCTCGAACGGCGCGAGGCGGCGCGGATCGCCCAGGAGGTCGACAGCCGGACCGACCGGGTGAGCTTCCGCGTGGTCGAGCCGCCGACCACCCCGCTCGTGCCGGCGAGCCCACCGCGCCTCTTGATGCTCGCCGCGGTGCCGGTGCTCGCCGGGGCCGCGGGAGTAGGGGTGGTGATGCTGCGCGGGCTCGCGCGCGATCCGTTCGACAGCGTGCGCAAGCTGCAGCGGACCTATCCCTTGCGGGTGCTCGGCGCGGTGAGCGAGGTCGTGACGCCGAAGGAGCGGGCGCGTCGGCGGTTGAACGATGCCGTCTTCGCCGCCGCCAGCGCGCTCCTGTTCGTGCTCGTGGTCGGTGTCGCGGTGGCGGAGCGGTTGCAGCTCACCGTCCCGCTTCGATCGCTCGTGGCCGAGCGGCTGATCGGGAGCGGCGCGACGTGAAGGCGATCGGGCCGGCACGGCGCGAGGCGAGACCGGTCGAGCCACCCGCCGTCCCGCTGCGGGCGGTCGAGGGCGGGGCGGCGAACCGCACCTCGGAGGCGCCGGGGGCGGGCGCTCGGCCCGAGACACGGGCGGGCGGCGGCCCGGCCCCCGAGGGCGCGGATCCGCGCGGAGCCGGCGCCTCGATCCGCCGCGTCGAGCTCGACCGCGCCCGCCTCCTCGAGCGCGGCTTTCTCGATCCGCTCGGCGGTCGAAGCGGGCTCGGCGAGGAGCTGCGGCTCGTCAAGCGAGTCCTCCTGGAGCGGGCCTTCGCCTCCGGTGCCCCGGCCCGCGAGCGGATCGTCACGGTGACGAGCGCCCTACCCGGCGAAGGCAAGACCTTCCTCGCCGTCAACCTCGCCTTGAGCCTGAGCCTCGAGCGCGACGCCCGTGTCCTCCTGCTCGACGGCGACCCGATCAAGGCCGCGGCCGTCGAGGTCCTGGGCATCCCGCGCGCGCCCGGGCTCGCCGAGCTCCTGGGCCCGACGCCGGTCGACCCGGCCGAGGTGCTGGTGCGGACCTCCCTCGAGCGGCTGATGGTGTTGCCGCCGGGCGCCCCCGAGCCGCGCTTCACCGAGCTCCTCGCGAGCCGCCGGATGCAGGCGCTCGTGCGGGCGATCCTCGCCACCGACCCCGGGCTCGTGCTGCTGATCGACGCGCCACCCCTGCTCGCGAGCAGCGAGGCACAGGCCCTCGCCCACATGGCCGGCCAGACCGTCCTCGTGGTGGCCGCCGAGACGACCCCACGGCGCTCGGTCGACGAGGCGGTGGCGCTGATCACCGAGCACACGGAAGTGCAGCTTCTGCTGAACCGTGCGCCCGGTCGGGCGGCCGAGGCCTACGCCGCCTATCTGCGCGCCGGTGACTCGCCGAGGGGCGGCCGGACCGGTGGCTCGGGCAGCCGGCTCGCGACGACTGCGGGTGCGGCGGCCGGCTGGCTCGCGCTCCTGGCGCCGCCCATGGCCCTCGGCAACTGGCAGGTGGTGCCGCGGATCGAGCTCGCCACCGCGGTCACCGACAATGCGAAGCTGCAGCCCGCCCGGCAGGCCGAGAGCGACCTCGTGGGTACCGTCGGCGCGGGTGTCCGGCTCGAGAGCGAGCAGGGCCCCGTGCGCGGTCGCATCGACTATCTGGCCAAACAGTACCTGTTCCTCGAGACGAGCTCCGGCAGCGAGCTGCGGCACACCCTCGAGGGTACGGTACGCGCCACCCTCCTTCCCGACCGGCTCCATCTCGACCTCGCGGGCACCATCGGCGACGTGTTCGAGGGCGGCCGCGAGCTGCGGCCGCGCTCCGAGTTCAACGACCTCGACAGCCGGACGACCCGCATCGCCGGCACGGTGAGCCCTTTCCTGACCGCCGAGCTCGGGCCCTTCGGCCGAGGCACGCTGCGCTACCGCTTCACCGACGTTCTCCACCTCGAGGAAGAGGATCTGGCGGACGTCCGCGCGAACACGCTGCTCGGGCTCGTGAGCCGGCCGGGCGGGATCGAGCGGGTCGGCTGGAACGCCGCCCTGGCGGTCGACCGGGCTGATGTGAGCCGCTCCTTCAATGCCCCGGCGCGGCGGACCGACACGGCGCTCGCCACCCTCGATCTCGGCCTTCCCGTGACACCGCTCACGGCGTTCCTGGTCGGCGCCGGCTGGTCCTACCTCTCCGACGAGACGCTCGGCGACGGAGGCGGCGGGGCGCCCTATTGGCGGCTCGGCTTCGAGCGCGGGCTCGGATCCGCAGCGAAGCTGCGGGCGACCGTCGGGCAGATGTTCGGCACCATCGTGGCCGACGCCCGGCTCGACCTCGAGCTCGCGCCCCGCACGCGGCTGCGGCTCGGCTACGAGCAGGGGCTCAGGACCCGCTTCGACGAGGTGCGCAGCGCGCTCACCGATCCCGAGCGGCTCGCCCCCGACCGCGCGGGAGCGCCCGCCGGGCAGGAGGCCGACCCGGATGCGAGCGAGCGCCAGCGCCTGCTCCGCACACTGGTCCCCGAGCGCGTGCCGGTGGTCGAGGACGTGGTGAGCGAGGTGAAGCGCGGCCGACTGATCCTTTCCCACGAGCGCGAGCGGACCCTCGCCCGGATCGGCGGCTATCTCCAGGCGAGCCGGCCGGAGGCCGGCGGCAACAGCAACCTCGAGGGCGGCCTCGAGGCCGGGCTGATCCGCAGGCTCGACCGCCGCCACGAGCTCGAGCTGCGCTTTTCCTACGATCGCCGTCGCCTCGACGAGGACGAGACCACGGCCGACGACCTCGGCTTCACCGCGCTCTGGCGGCGCCGGATCGGCGAGGGGACCAGGATCGAGGTGGGCTACGACTTCTTGCACCGCTTCACGCCGGGCGACCGGGACGTCACCGCGAACACGGTGTTCGTCCGGGCGGTCAAGGAGCTCTAGGTCGGACGAGGGGCCCGTGCAGCCGACCTACACGACCTTCTACCGACTGCGCCGGCGGCCCTTCCCGCTGGCCCCGGACCTCGGCGCCTATCTCGCGACCGAGAGCCACCGCCGGGCGCTCGGCTGCCTCTCGCACGCGCTCGGACGCAGCGAAGGGATCCTCGTCGTCACGGGCGAGGCCGGCGTCGGCAAGACCCTCCTCGTCCGTTACCTCGAGGCGCGACTCGGCGCCCGCCGGGTCCTGGCGCCCGTGCTCCCCGCGGTGGCCCGCGGGGGCCGGGTCGTGCTCGAGGCAGTCGCCGCGGCGCTCGGGCTCGATGCGCGAACGGACGGCTCCGGGCCGAGCTCGCGGACCGTCGAGGCCGCGCTCCGCGAGCGCGCGCCGGAGCGCGGATCGCTTCTGCTCCTGCTCGACGAGGCCCAGGTGGCGGCGGCCGAAGCTCTCGATGCGCTGCGGCCGCTCGTGGGGCTCGCCGGCTTCACGGGTCCGCTCCTCCGCCTCGTGCTGATCGGACGGCCCGAGCTGCGCGAGCGGCTCGCGGCGCCGGTGCTGGCCTGGCTGCGCGAGCGGATCGTCGCGAGCCATCGCCTCGCACCCCTCGAGCCCGAGGAGATCCGCCCCTACATCGAACAGCGGCTCGCCCGGGCCGGCTGGCAGGACGATCCGCGGCTCTCGGCCGAGCTGTTTCCGGCGGTGCGGCTCGCGACCGGGGGCGTGCCGCGCCGGATCAACCAGCTCATGACCCGGGTGCTGGTCCTGGCCGCGCTCGACCAGCGGCACGAGCTCGGCGCTGCCGACGTCGAGGAAGCGCTCGATGCGCTGCAGGAGGATCCGTCGCCGGCGCCCTCGGTCCCCGAGCTCCGAGCGGTCGCCGCCCTCGAGGCCGGCCCCTGGCGGCGCGAGGTGGGGATGCTGCGCCGCCGGCTGGACGCGCTCTACGACGAGCTCGCCCGCGAGCGGCGGCGACGCGACGATGCCGAGGCCGAGGTCGCGCGGCTCCGCGACGAGCTCCGGCGGCTCGGCATCGAGCCGCCCGGGCTCGACCCGCTGGGCGAGGACGAGGAGGCGGTCCTCCAGCCGGCATGGGCGGCAGCGGGAGGCCGGCATGGCTGACCGACCGGCCCCGTCGCCCGTCGCTCGCCACGCCTTCACGGTCGACGTGGAGGAGCATTTCCACGCTCACGCGCTCGGCCGCTGGTATCCGCCCGAGCGCTGGGCCGGTCTCGAGAGCCGGGTGGCGACGAGCACCGCGCGGCTGCTCGACCTCCTGGCCGAGGCCGGGGCTCGGGCCACCTGCTTCGTCCTCGGCTGGGTGGCCGAGCGGCAGCCGGCGTTGGTCCGCCGGATCGTCGCCGCGGGTCACGAGCTCGCGAGCCACGGCTACGCGCACGAACCCCTCTGGGCGCTCGACCGTGTCGCCTTGCGGGCGGACCTCGCCCGGGCCAAGGCGGTCCTCGAGGATGCCGCGGGTGTCGCGGTCCGCGGCTACCGTGCCCCGAGCTTCTCGCTCGACCCGGCCTGCGCCTGGGCCTACGCGGTCCTGGCCGAGACCGGCCACGGCTACAGCTCGAGTGTCCATCCGGTTCGCCTCTCGGCCTATCGCAGTGCCGTGGGCCCGCGCCGGCCGCGGCGCATCGAGGGCGTGCTCGAGGTGCCGGTGAGCACGCTGCCCATGGGTCCGCTCGGCAACCTGCCTTTCGCGGGCGGCGCCTGGTTCCGCCTGCTGCCCGAGTGCTGGACCCGTTTCGCGCTCGCCGGGGTCGCGCGGCGAGGCGAGGGGCCCGCGATCTTCTACCTCCATCCCTGGGAGCTGGACCCGGGCCAGCCGCGCCCGCCCGGACTCGATCTGCGCACCCGCCTTCGCCATTACGGCGGGTTGCGGGGAGTCGAAGGCCGGCTGCGGCGACTCTTGCAGCAGGTGCCTTGGGATCGGCTCGACCGGCTGCTGCCGGCGCTCGCACCGGTCGGGCCGTGAGTTCGTCCGAGCCGCCGATCCGGGTCCGCGAGGTGGTGCCGGCCGACTGCGCGGCCTGGGACGCGTTCGTCGAGGCGCATCCGCGGGCGACCCCGTTTCATCTCTGGGGCTGGCTCGCGGCGGTGCGGGAAGCGCTCGGTCATCGCTGCCCGGCGCTCGTGGCCGAGCGGGCCGGGCGCATCGTGGGCGTGTTGCCGCTCGTCGCGGTCGAGAGCCGGCTGTTCGGTCGCGCCCTGATCGGCACGGGCTTCGCCGTCGAAGGCGGGCCCCTCGTCCTCGAGGCAGCGGCCGGGGCGGCGCTCGTCGAACGGGCCGAGAGCCTCGCGCGCGAGCGACGGTTCGTCCGGCTCGAGCTGCGCTGTCCGCCTCCCGACCGGCCGGGCTGGCGGCCGCTCGCCGGTCGTCACCTGAGCTTCCGCCGCGCTCTCGATCCGGATCCGGAGGTCAACTTCCGCAACTTGCGCAACAAACAGCGCAACATGGTGCGCAAGGGGCGGGGGCTAGGCCTGCGGATCGAGCCCGACCCGGGCTGTCGCCGCTTCTGGCCGCTCTACGCCGCGAGCGTCCATCGGCTGGGCACACCGGTGTTGCCGAAGGCCTGGTTCCAGGCGCTCGAGCGGGTGCTCGGCGATCGTTGCGAGACGCTCGTCGTGCTGCACGGCGACGAGCCGGTCGCCGGGGTGCAGAGCTTCTATTTCCGCGACGCGGTGATGCCCTACTATGCGGGCGGGATCGAGGAAGCCCGTCGGCTCGCAGCGCACGATTTCATGTACGACGCGCTCATGCGCCGGGCGGTGGCCGAGCGGGGCTGCCGGCTGTTCGACTTCGGCCGCAGCAAGGTCGGCAGCGGCCACGCCGACTTCAAGCGGCACTGGGGCTTCGAGCCCGAGCCCGTGGTCTACGCCCACTGGTCGCCCGACGGACGGCCGCCGCCCGACCTCGACCCCGGGAGCGAGCGCAACCGGCTCCTGGTCGCGGCCTGGCAGCGCCTGCCGCGCGGCCTCGCCGACCGGCTCGGGCCCCGGATCGCCCGGCAGATCGGCTGAGCCCTTGGCCGAGATCGTCTTCCTCGCCCACCGGCCGCCCTGGCCGCCCGACAAGGGCGACAAGATCCGCTCCTGGAACCTGCTCCGTCACCTCGCGGCCCGGCACCGCGTCCGGCTCGGCGCCTTCGTGGACGATCCCCTGGATCCTCCCGCGCTCGAGGTGCTCCGCGGGCTCTGCGCCGAACTGTTCCTGCGCCCCCTCGGCCGGGCCCGGACGGTCGGACGGATGGCGCTCGGGCTCCTGCGCGGAAGGCCCCTGAGCATCGCCCCCTGGTCCGATCCGACGATGCGGCGCTGGGCACGGGACCGGCTCGCCCGCGCCGATCTCGCCTTCGCCTTCTCCGGCCAGAGCGCGGCCCTCTTGCTCGACCCGCCCCCGGGCCGGCCCTGGCTGCTCGACCTGGTCGACTGCGATTCCGAGAAGTGGCGGGATTATGCGCGGGCGGCGCGCGGGCCGCGTCGCCTCCTGTTCGCCCGCGAGGCCGAGCGGGTGCTGGCTCTCGAGCGGCGAGCGGTGACAGCGGCCGCGCGGAGCTTCCTCGTGAGCGGAGCCGAGGCGGCGCTCCTGGCTGCGCGCGCCCCCGAGACCGCGGCTCGGATCGCGGTGCTCGAGAACGGAGTCGATGCGGCCTTCTTCGACCCGGCCGCGGTGCCGGGTCCCGACCCTTGGCCGGAGGGGCCGGGCCCGCGTCTCGTCTTCACGGGCGTCATGGACTATCCGCCGAACGTCGATGCCGTGCTCTGGTTCGTGGACGCGGTGCTGCCGCGCCTGCGCGGCGAGTTCGGCCCGGTTCGGTTCGCCGTGGTCGGGGCGCGGCCGACGGCGGCCCTTCGCGCCCGCGCGGCACCACCCGAGCTCCTGATCACCGGCCGGGTGCCGGACGTCCGTCCCTGGCTCGCCCGGGCGGAGGTGGCGGTGGCGCCGCTTCGGATCGCCCGGGGGGTGCAGAACAAGGTGCTCGAGGCCTTGGCGATGGCCCGCCCCGTGGTCGCCACGCCGCGGGCCGCGGAGGGGCTCCACGCCGTGCCGGGGCGGGAGCTCCTCGTGGCGGCCGACCCGACCGGCCTCGCCGCGGCGATCGCGGACCTCTTGCGTGCGCCGGAGCGGGCACGAGCCCTCGGCGCCGCCGGTCGGGCCTACGTCCTGCGACGGCACGACTGGACGGCGACCCTCGCCCCGCTCGATCGGGCGATCAGCGCGCTGCTCGAACGCTAGCTCGATCCGGCCCGGCCTCGAGCGGGACCGCCACGCCGAGGCCCGCGGCGAGCTCTTCGACCCGCCGGGCGTTGGCGTCCCAGGTGAGGTCGAGGGCCTCCACGGCCGCCCGGGCCCCGGCACCCAGCCGGGCGCGGAGAGCCGGATCGGCGGCGAGCCGGTCGAGGCCCGCCTCGAGCCCGTCGGGCCCGACGAGCCAGGCGCTCTCGCCGTGCCGGACGAGCTCGCGGATGTTGGCGGCGTCGGGGGCGAGGATCGCCCGGCCGAGCGCCATGTACTCGACGAGCTTCAAGGGCGAGGCGTAGTCGACCACGGCGGGTTGCAGAGCGATGTCGAAGGCGCGGATCACGGTCGCGATCCGCTCCCGCGGCACGATACCGAGGAACCGCACCCGCCCCTCGAGGCCGAGCGCGGCGGCACGGCGACGCAGATCGGGCAGGGCGGGGCCGTCGCCCGCGACCAGCAGCATCGTCTCGGGCGAGGGGGCGCGGGCGAGCCAGTCGAGCACCGCGGCGAGGCCGTGCCAAGCCTTCACGAACCCCACGAAGCCGAGCACGAGCCGGCCCTCGACGCCGAGCGCCCGGCGCGCCTCGGCCTCGTTCGGGGCGGTCTCGAGCCGGCCGAGGTCGACCCCGTTGGGTGTCACGACCAGCCGCTCGACCGGCACGCCCGCGGCGCGCACCCGCGCCGCCAGGACGGTGCTGACCACGAGCACCCGGTCGGCCCGGCGCCAGATCGCCCGCTCGACCGCGCGGGCGAACCGCGGCAGGGCGAGCCCGTCGAAGCGGGCCCGCTCTTCGGCCAGCGGAGCATTGACCTCGAGCAGGAGCGGCACACCCAGAAGGACGCGCGCCAGGGCACCGGCCGGGGTGTGCAGGCTGTAGCGCTCGTAGATCAGGTCGGGCCGCAGCCGCCGGGCGGCGAGGACGAGCCGCAGGGCGGCGAGCAGGCCGTAGCCGAGCTCGAGCAGCTCGTAGAGCGCGGCCGGCAGGGCTCGTTTCAGCCGATCGACGACGCCACCCTCGGCCCCGAACGGTCGGTCCTCGTAGAGCGGCGGGGCGAGGACCGCCACCGCGTGACCGCGTCGTTGCAGGGCGCGGACGAGTTCCTCGACATGGACGAGCTGGCCGTCCTTGGAGGCGAGGCGGTGATGGTAGAGGATTCTCAAGTTCGGTTCCTCCCGCGCGCCGCCCATTCGGCGAGCACGGATTCGAAGAGCGCGATCTGGCCGGCCGTAGTCGGCTCCCAGCCGAACCGTTCGGCATAGGCGCGGGTGGCCGCCCGCGGCGGCGGTGCGGCGAGCAGGGCGCGAATCGCCGCGGCGAGCGCGGGCCCGCTCCGCTCCTGGACGAGCCGACCGGCCTCGGCTGCTGCTACCACTTCGGGTGTGCCCCAGACCGCGGTCGCCACCACGGGGGTACCGCAGGCCATCGCCTCGAGCAGGACGTTGGCCCAGCCCTCGCGGGAGGAGGCGAGCACGAGGCAATCGGCACAAGCGTAGAGCTCGGGCAGCCGCTCGTGCGGCAGCGCGCCGAGGAAGCGGGTCCGCTCGGCCACACCGAGGGCCTCCGCCCGCCGGCCGAGGGCCGCGCGCTCCGGGCCCTCGCCCACGACGAGGAGCGTGCAGTCCGGCAGCTCGGCGAGTGCCTCGAGGACGAGGTGCACGCCCTTGCGCTCGACCAGCTGCCCCACCGTCAAGAGAACGGGGCCCGACAGACCCATCGCGCGCCGCAGTCGCTCGCGGTCGAGCGGCCGGAACAGCTCGAGATCGACGCCGTTGCGCAGCACCCGGATACGGGCCGGATCGGCCCCGAGCTCCTCGTAGACCCGCGCGAGCGCGGCGCAGACCGCGACGAGACCCTGGGCGCGGCGGATCGCCCAGACGATCCAACGACGCGGCAAGGGATCGAGCGCGATCCGGTTGAGATCGCTGCCGCGGGCGGTGATCACGAGCGGAAGCGCGAAGCGGCGGGCGAGGAGCGCCGCGGCGACCCCGTCGGGGTAGACGTAGTGCGCATCGAGCAGGTCGATCCGCTCGCCGCGGGCGAGCATCCGGGTCAGACGTGGGGCGAGGGCCCGGTAGATCGCCCAGGGCTGGAGGGGCACGCCGAGGCGCGGCAGGTGCAGGTAGCGGGGATATTCGACCGGG